>JABFRG010000221.1 GCA_013141295.1 Polyangiaceae bacterium | reverse complement strand
GCCCTATGGTGCACCCGATGCACCATCTTGTGGCAAACGTTGCGTAGCATGCATCATTGGTGGCGCTAGGCTCGGAGCATGGTTCCCACCACGCTGGTCGTCCTGGTCGTCGTGCCGCACCCCTCCCCGTCGCTCCCGTCGCTGCCGTCGCTGCGAGCGCGCGAGCCTCACGACGGCCGCTACCTCATCGTCGAGGAGCGCGATGGCACCTTCTACCTTCCGGCCGGGAGGGTGGAGCCGGGCGAGAACCTGGTCGCTGCGGCGGTGCGCGAGACCGCCGAGGAGGCCGGCGTCGCCGTCGGCCTCCGCGGGCTGCTCGGCTTCGATCACGAGGAGACCCCCGGGCGCCGCAAGCTGCGCTTCGGCTTCGTGGGCTACGTTGCCATCGACACGCCCCCCAAGAGCCGACCCGACGGCCACAGCCGCGGCGCCGCGTGGAGGACCAAGGCCGAGCTCGCCACCCTGCCCCTGCGAGCGCCCGAGGTGCTCACCTGGATCGCGCGCTACGAGAGCGGGGCCCCGCTCCTGCCGTGCGGCGCCTACGAGTGGTTCGGCCCGCCAGCGGTGGCGGGCTGGAGCGCCCGCCTGGGATAACGCGCAGAGGTTGCGCGAAGGGGTCCGAAAGCCGGAGAAAACCGTGCCCCCGGGCGCCGCTCCGGGTACCATCGCGGCCTTGACTCCCGACTGCCGATTTCCTAAGCCAATCGACGACATGGCCCCAAGCTGTGGAAGAACCGAGGCGCGGTCGTGAGCGAAGGCGCCCGAGCCCTCACCGCCTGGACGCCGGATCGTCGCGCGTTCCTCCTCCGCAAGCTCCATTCGCTCACCGGCGTGGTGCCGGTGGGAGCATTTCTGGTGGAGCACCTGTGGACCAACGCCACGGCGCTGGGCGGCCAGGCGCAGTTCGACGAGGCGGTGCTGGGCATCCAGCGCATCCCCATGCTGCCGTTGGTAGAGACGCTGTTCATCTTCGCGCCGCTGACCTTTCACGCGGTGTACGGCGTCTGGCTCTCGCGCCAAGCCAAGCCGAACGTTGCGCACTACACGTATTCGCGGAACTGGGCCTACCTCCTCCAGCGCATCACCGGCGTGCTCACGTTCCTGTTCATTCTCGTGCACTTGTGGGACTACCGCATCCAGAAGTGGCTCTACGGGATGACCACCGAGTCGTTCTACCCAGAGCTGGCCAGGCACCTGAGCGACGTGCGCTACGGCATTCCTTGGTACGGCATCCTCTATCTCGTGGGCGTCGCCTCGGCGGTGTTCCACTTCGCCAATGGGCTCGTGGGCTTCTGTGCCTCCTGGGGCATCACCACCACGCGTCGGGCCCAGAGCCGTGCCACCGTTCTGTTCGGCGTCTTCGGCTTCGTGCTTTTTCTTCTCGGAGCGAACACCGTCCTCTACTTTGCGACGGGAACGCGACTATACATCCCCATGGGTGACA
This sequence comes from Polyangiaceae bacterium, assembly GCA_013141295.1. GTDB lineage: Bacteria > Myxococcota_A > Polyangia > Polyangiales > Polyangiaceae > JABFRG01. Next base: position 5,875 of record JABFRG010000221.1, on the reverse strand, counting down.
CCCCGGCGCCGAGCTGCGCCCCCGATCCGTCGACCCGCTCGTCCAGCACCTCGCCCACCCGCTCACCCGTCCGCTGAGAGTTACCGTTCGGAGTACATGCCATGGCCTCGAAAAGTCTGACCCGCACCGATAGTGGAAAAACCAGGCGCGTGATCGTCGTCGGCGGAGGCCTCGCGGGCCTCACCACGGTCATCAAGCTCTGCGAGGCCGGCGTGCCGGTCGACCTCTTCTCGCTGGTGCCGGTCAAGCGCTCGCACTCGGTGTGCGCCCAGGGCGGCATCAACGCCAGCGTGAACACCAAGGGCGAAGGCGACTCCCCCCGGGTGCACCTCGAAGAAACCGTGTACGGCGGCGACTTCCTCGCCAACCAGCCCCCGGTCAAGGGCATGGCCGACGCGGCCCCCGGCATCGTCTACATGCTCGACCGCATGGGCGTGCCCTTCAACCGCACCGCCGAGGGGCTCCTCGACTTCCGTCGCTTCGGCGGCACCCTCTTCCACCGCACCGCCTTCGCCGGCGCCACCACCGGGCAGCAGCTCCTCTACGCGCTCGACGAGCAGGTTCGGCGCTACGAGACGGTCGACGTCGAAGACGAGAAGGGCATCCTCGTCAAGGGCGAGAAGATGGTCCGGAAGTTCGAGTTCTGGGACTTCCTCTCGCTGGTGCAGGACGACAACGGCCGCGCCATCGGCATCGTCGCCCAGGACCTGAAGTCGATGGAGATCGACTCCTTCGTGGGCGAAGCGGTGTGCCTCGCCACCGGCGGCCCGGGCATCGTGTTCGGCAAGTCCACCAACAGCGTCATCAACACCGGCACCGCGGCCAGCGCCGTGTACCAGCAGGGCGCCTGCTACGCCAACGGCGAGTTCATCCAGATTCACCCCACCGCCATCCCGGGCGCCGACAAGCTTCGGCTGATCTCCGAGAGCGCGCGCGGCGAAGGCGGACGCGTGTGGGTCCCGAAGGATGCAAAAGAGCGGCGCCGCGGCAAAGACGTCCCCGAGAAGGACCGCGACTACTTCCTCGAAGCCAAGTACCCCGGCTACGGCAACCTGGTGCCCCGCGACATCGCGGCCCGTGAGCTCTTCCTCAAGTGCTTCCACGAGAACAAGGGCGTCTACAACGACAAGAGCCAGAAGAACGAGCTCGAAGTTTACCTGGATCTTACACACATTCCCGAGCCCACCCTGCGCCGCAAGCTGGCCGGCATCCTGGAGATCTACGAGAAGTTCGTGGGCGAGGACCCGTACCACAACCCCATGCGCGTGTTCCCCGCGGTGCACTACTCCATGGGCGGCCTGTGGGTCGACTTCGAGCGCCGCGAGGACGGCGGTCTGGTGCGTGGCTCGGCCCGCAACCAGGCCACCAACATCGAGGGCCTCTACGCCGCCGGCGAGTGCGACTACCAGTACCACGGCGCCAACCGCCTCGGCGCCAACTCGCTGCTCTCGTGCATCTACGCCGGCCTCGAGGCCGGCCCGTCGATCGCCACGTACATCAAGGGTCTGACCAAGAGCTCCTTCGACGTCGGCTCCTCGGTCTTCGAGAAGGCCGAGAACCGCGAGAAGGCGAACTACCAGGCCGTGCTCAAGATGGACGGCAAGGAGAACGCCTACAAGCTCCACGAGGAGCTCTCCATCATGATGCTCCGCGACTGCACCATCGAGCGGCACAACGCGGTGCTCGACAAGGTCATCGCCAAGGTCGACGAGGTGGAGGAGCGCTCGAAGAAGATCGGCATCACCGACACGTCGGGCCGGGCCAACATGGGCGCTCAGTTCATCCGCCACTTCAAGAACATGGTGGTGCTGGCCCGGGTCATCGCTCAGGGCGCGCGCAACCGCGACGAGTCCCGCGGCGCGCACTTCAAGCCCGACTTCAAGCAGCGCGACGACGAGAACTGGCTCCGCACCACGCTCGCCTTCTACGGCGAGAACGGCAACAAGAGCGAGGTCAAGTACGTGCGCGAGTTCGACTACAACGTGGCGGGCAAGCCCCTTCACGCCACCGACAAGGTCGACATCACGCTCGTCACCCCGCGCGCGCGCAAGTACGAGACAGCAGGCGCGGCCAGCGCCGTGGCGGCCACCGCCGGCAAAGACGACAAGCCGGGCAAAGACGGCAAGAAGGAAACCCAGGCCCAGCCCTGACCTTTCTCCCGCTCCGTCGCTCCCCTACGTTCCGAATCAGAGTCTCAGCAAAGGTTTAGTGTCATGGCGAAACGCGTCGTTCGGCTCAAGGTACTTCGGCAGGATGGCCCCCACGCTCCGGAAACGAAGCGATGGGAGGAGTTCGACGTTCCCTGGGAGCCGCAGATGAACGTCATCAGCTCTCTCATGTCGGTGCAGAAGAACCCGGTCACCGCCGACGGCAAGACCGTGGCGCCGGTGGTATGGGAGAGCAGCTGCCTCGAAGAGGTGTGCGGCGCTTGCACGATGATCGTCAACGGCAAGGTGCGCCAGTCGTGCACCGCGCTCATCGACCAGATCGCTCCCAACGGCGAGGTCATCACCCTCGAGCCGATGACCAAGTTCCCCTTGGTTCGTGACCTCATCGTCGACCGCTCCACCATGTTCGAGTCGCTCAAGCGGGTGAAGGCCTGGGTCAACCTCGACGGCTCCCACGAGCTCGGCCCCGGCCCGCGCCAGTCGCAAGAGAACCAGGAAGAGGCCTACCCGCTCTCCCGTTGCATGACCTGCGGTTGCTGCCTCGAGGCCTGCCCGCAGGTGAACGCCACCAGCAAGTTCATCGGGCCGGCGGCCATCAGCCAGGTGCGCCTCTTCAACCTGCACCCGAGCGGGAAGATGCACGCGGCCGAGCGTCTGGAGACGCTCATGGGCGAAGGCGGCGTCGCCGACTGCGGCAAGGCGCAGAACTGCGTCGAGGTTTGCCCGAAGGAGATTCCCCTGGTGGACTCCATTGCCCAGGTCTCCCGGCAGACCACCAAGCACATGCTCTTCGGCTGGCTGCTCAAGTAGACCGCTACCGTAGCGGATGATCGGGGATGGGCGCGGCCGCGGCAAACGCGGTGGTCGCGCCCTTCGCACGTCTGGACCATTCTTTTCACGCCCGAGCCTTGGTACGCTCGGATGCGATGGCCAATGAGCAGCAATCATCCGGGCTGAGCGCCGGAGCGCGACTGCTCGGACGGTTCGAGCTCCGGAAGGTCATCGGCGAAGGCGGCATGGGGGTGGTGTGGGCCGCCACGGATCTGGTGACCACCCGGCCGGTGGCGCTCAAGTTCCACAAGACCGAGGGGAAAGCCGACGAGCGCAACCAGGCGCGCTTCATGCGCGAGGCGCAGTCGGCGATGAGTGTGCGGCACCCCAACGTGGCGCCGGTGCACGCGGTGCTGTCGACGCCCGAAGGGGTGCCGTTCCTGGTGATGGATCTCCTCTCCGGAGAATCGCTGCGGCAGCGCCTCGAGCGCCCGCCTGCGCTCACCGTCCCCGAGGTCTTGCGCATCATGACGCGGGTGTGCGCCGCGGTGGAAGCCGCCCACACGCTGCAGATCATCCACCGCGATCTCAAGCCGGAGAACATCTTCCTGGCGCGGAGCGACGTGCAGGTGCTCGACTTCGGCATCGCCAAGCGCCTCCCGCGGTCGGGCTTCGGCGACGCCGAGACGGCGCTCACCTCGGCTGGCGCGTTCCTCGGCACGCCTTGCTACATGGCGCCGGAGCAGATCTACGGCGAGGAGCTCGACGAGCGGGCCGACGTGTGGTCCCTGGGCATCGTGCTCTACGAGTGCCTCTCCGGCGTCTTGCCCACCGCCGGCGGCCTCGGGCACACCTTGAAGATCATCACCCGCGACGGCGTGAAGCCGCTGCGCGAAGTCGCGCCGCAGGTGCCGGCGCCGCTCTGCGACATCGTGATGCAGATGCTCTCGCTCAAGCCCGATCAGCGCCCCACGGTGGCCCAGGTGCGCCAGGTCCTCGAGGGCGCACGTCCGGCATACCCGTCCGGGAGCTCGCCCGGAAACTCGCGAGTGGCCATCGGACGCTCGGTGGCTGCGCCTCCGCTCGCGAGCGCTCGGCGGAGCTCCTCCCTGACGGGCGTGTTGATCGCGCTGGGGGCTCTCTCGCTCGTGCTCGTGGGCGTGCTCCTCTACCAGACGCAGGGAAGGTCGGCCGACCCGGTGGCGACGAGCGAGCCGAGCGTACCGCCGGTCCGGACCGCACCGAGCGGGCCCGCGCCGGTGGTGCTCGCCCCCTCCGCATCGAACGAGGGCGTGCCGCTGCTCGTCGCACCCCCATCCCTACCGGTGGAGCTCGACGGTCGAACGCTCAACTTCACCGCGGGGTCCATGACCCCGAACGGCATGTCCAACCACAAGGCGGTGATTGCCACGCTCAACAGGCTCATGCAGACGCTCAAGGAGTGCTTGTCGCCCAAGGCAGAGGCCGGCGTCATGTGGTCGCTCGGGGGCTCGCTCATCTGGAAAGCAGACCAGGAGCTCAACGTGGTGGTCGTGCGGCAGCGCGAGGGAGCCATCGACACCACGCCGGAGGGCGAGGAACTGGCGAAGTGCGTCCGGAACAAGATCAAGTCTTGGCCCATGCCGACCATCGAATTTTCCGACAACGAGAAGCCCGCCTCGGTCCACTTCTGGGCCGGATACGCCGCGATGCCCGCACGCGCCCCGTCCCCATGATCATCCGCTCCCCGCTCCTGCCGGTCGGACTGCTCGTCGGATGGGCGTGGCTCGGCTGCGCGGGCGACACGCGTCCGAAGGTCGCGGCGCCGGCGCCGAGAACGTCCGAGAGCGCTGCGGTCCGCGTCGCCGCACCCAGCGCAACCGCCATCCCCACCACGAAGGCCCGAGAGCCGGCGCCTCCGTGCGCGCACGAGCGCCCGTTCACCTTCGACGAGAAGACCCTGGCCATGCCGGCGCCCTACGATGCGTTCACCCCGTGTCAGGCACTGGCTGCGATCTTCCCCGACTACGATCGCGAGAAGGGAAGCTCGGTCGCTGCCGGCGGGCCGGTGCGCATCTACAGCGTGCGCCGCTGGGACACCGCGGGCCGTACGTTGCTCGGCGTCGTATATTACGTCGGCGAGGAGGTCACCGAGTCGTTCGTTTGCGGTCAGTGCCAGGTGAGCGCCAAGCTGGCTGCGCTGGAGGTGGAGGGCGATCGCCTGCGCGTCGCGGCGAAGGCGAAAGAGACCTGGAAGCCGAAGAACGGCGAAGCGCTCTTCAGCGGCCTCGCGGAGCTGGATCTCGCGCCGCTCGCGTTCGACGCCAAAGAGACGCTGCTGGCCATGCGCACCGACTGGTCGACCGGCAAGCCCGGATCCTGGCGATCGCTGTCGCTCTATCGACTGGAGGGCGCCGAGCTATCGCTCGTGCTCAGCGAGCAAGACCAGTGGTGGGCCAGCGGCATGGGCACCGCGGACGACGACGTCGTCGCGTCGGAGGTGTCCGTCGAGCCCCGGAGCGACGGACCGAACGATCTGCGGGTGAAGATCGCCGAGCGGCGCTGTCACATTGACCCCGACAAGGACGATCTCTCCCCGGTGTGCGGCAGGGACGCTCCGCTCGGCACCCAGCGCTGGCGCTTCTCGGGAAAAGCCTACAAGCGCATCGAGGGCAGGCCCACGCCGCTCCCGAAATTGCTGCACAAACTGTGGGGTTGGTGAGTTTTTCGGAGGCCCGCGCAACCTTCTCGGCGGGTGGTCGATGGGGAGAGAATGCGGGTCTCTGCGATCTCCTCCGGCCTCGTTCAGCGCGTCTGCCGCAACTTCGAGGGCCCCACGCACGCAGCCCACGCCACGCATGCTTCCCATACCCCGCGCGCCGCGGACCGAACGCCCCACGGACGGGTGGCCGCGACCCGAACCAAGTGCAGCGATCTGCTGACGCAGAAGGCTACGC
>JABFRG010000287.1 GCA_013141295.1 Polyangiaceae bacterium | reverse complement strand
GAAGCCCGCCGGCGACCAGAACAGCCATCGAGAGTGACGGCGCGCCTGAACCTTCGGGCATCAGACTGCCGGGTCGGTGAGAGGCAACGCTTTCCTCCGCCCCCCCTTGGACGAGGGTCGACACACCCACCAACGCCTGAAGCAGCGCTGGCAAGCGCAGAGTGACCGGGCCACCGCACCGCTTGCATGCAAGGCTCGGCTGCCTTCCCGCTCGTATGGCTTGGCCGTGCTCGTCGACGCTGACGAGCGTGGGCCTCAGAACGTTGCAGCTCGCACAGTTCGCGTCGAGGACGGCAGACTCGATCCTCACCCGGGCCGACATCGGCGTACTGGCAATCGCCTCGACTACCGCCTGGGGACAGCGTGCGAGCCCAATCGCCTCGACTTCGGGACCTAGCGTCGACAGCGCGTGCATCAGCGCCGCGATCCCCGACGGGTCGGCGGTCGCACATCCGCCCAGATCGACGACGAGACGGCCCTCCACCCCTTCGAGAATGCGCGGCCAGCGAAGCTCGGCGCTCAGTGGTGCCTGAACGCATAGCCGAGTGACCTCGCCGTCGACTACCTTGTCCACCACCTCTCTGCGCGTCGACACGGGTTGTCGTTCGAGCTCCTGAAGAACGCCACGGACGCCGGCAGGAAGGGCGGTGCCGAGGTGCGAAGACGCGAAAGCGAAGTACGTGCTCGCGTCATCGTCGAAGCGCCCCTCACCCCCACATAGAGGGCAAACGCAGGTCGGCGGCAGCCCCTGCGCAATGGAAACAGCATCTCCCTCGATATCGAACAGACGCTCGAAGCCATTGCCGCAGCGCCCACACGAGTATGGCGCGTAGAAGGATGCAACCAGCCCGTTTCCAGAAAACTTGCGAATCATGCTCAGCTGGTTCACCACTGCCTCCGAACAGCGTGCCAGAACCCAGCGCTCGACCTTCCTCGCGGCGGCGAGCATAGACAGCCACTCGCGGACACCATAGGAGGTAACGCGTTCTACCTCGGCCAAGTCAATAACGACCACGCCGGCGAGTCCGACTCCCACACTCTCACCCTTGAACGACTCGCTCACGCGGCCGCGGATGGTCAGGACGGTGACTCCGGCCGCCTTTCGCAGCTCTACCGTCGCTCCGCTCGAACCCGACGCGGTTGGCTGCACGCGCGCGCGCGGCGCACGTTGCTCGAGGCTCGCGTTCGAAGCCGGAGCGGGCGTTCGAGGGGAGACGTGTTCCGGCACCGGCGCAGGCGGCGCTGGTGCACTGGGGCGTACCGGAGGAGTGGAGCGCGATGCGGTCGGCGCTCCCCCCCCCCCGCGACCGGTCGGGGCAAGGGCAAGCGCGACTCGCGGAACGTCGTCAGGGTCATCGTCTGGTTGTGAAGATCGCAGTGCCCCGTTGCGTAGGGGGAGATCTCGCCATACGAGTAGAAGCCGGTTATGTGCGGTCGCAGCGTCGGAGCCAGCGCGTCGCGCACCGCCTCCACTTCCTCTTCTGTGCGGTCGCCGAGTACGAGGCGGCGCCCGACGCAGCTGATGGCGACGACCAGAGCCTCCTCCGAGACATCCGTGGCCTGTGTCTCGCTGCTCATGGCGCCCGCCAATGAGGCGCCACCAATGAGCCGGTCGAAGTCGGCTTTCATGAGCTGCGCCAACGCCCCTTTCGGAATATCGCCGGCGAACGTGAGCGAGCTTCGCTCGTGGTCCACTGCGAGGATGGTGCGAACTAGCACCTTTTCGTCGTTGGCCGACGCTCTCAGGCTCAGGGGAAACAGAAGCCCCGACGCGGGCAAGTCGCGTGCCTTCTCGCCCAAGTATTCCTTGTAGAGTGCCAGTGCGGGCTTCCCGTCGAGCTCATAGAGGACGTTGCCTTCGGCCCGCGTCACCACCCGCTCCGGTCCGAACTTGTCCCAGCCCCCCTTGGAGGCGTGACCGATGACCACGTGGTCGCCGTAGAAGCCCACTGCGGCCACTACGTTGCGGCGCAGGCTCGCGCCCACAGAGACCCACGTCCGCGCAAAGCTCGTCCCATCGCCGGACAGGCCACCCGTAACGACGATGGTCTCGTCGAAGACCGAATTCAGACCTCGCACCAGCTCGCTACCGTTCACCGCCAGCCCGTCTGAAAGCACCAACACGCCGCGCAAGCCCGGCTTACCTGCGAGCAGCTTTCGCGCCAGGGTCTGCCCCGCGAGATAGGATTGTTCGGGACCGGAGACCTCCATCGACGCCTGCTCCAGATCCGTCCTTTCGAATCGAGTCACCGTCACGGCCAGCGAATCGTCGCGCACCACGGTTCCATGCACTTCGCCCGCCGTCGAACAGCCGACCACGACCGACCGCGGGTACGCCGATGCCAGCTCGACAAGAGCGTTCGGCTGGTCCAGAAACGCCGACGCGCCGAATGCCAGGACGAGCGTGCGCGGCGAGTCGAGGTTCGGGAGCTGAGGCACGCTCCATCGCCCATCGGCCCGATCGTAGTCGAACGTGCGAACCGCAAAGCCCTCGGCCTCGCTGGTCGGCATTGCCCCTGGCGCGATCTCGCTGGTATCGATCTCGAAATCGATGGTGGGAATGCGCCCGGTCTCGAGCGGACGAGGCAGGCGGCCCGTAACCGCAGCTGCGGTGGCAACCGGCTGCCGGCCGGGACCCGGCAACGGATGCGACGACGGCGGTTGTCGCAACGGCCGGGGCGGCACTGGCTGTGAGACAATTTCCTTGTTGCGGACGACGGGAACGTCGGACTCGCTCAGGACCGTGAGCGTCATGGTCTGGTTGTGCAGGTCGCTGCCCCCGTGTGAGAACGGAGATATCTCGCCATATGAATAGAACCCGGTGACTACGGTCCGACGCTCGCGCTGCATTCCCTCGAACACCGCCTCCACCTCTTCTTCCGTGCGGTGACCCAGGACCAGGCGCCTCCCCACGCAACTGATCGCGACCACCAGCGCGTCACTCTCCACCGGTGGCATCCCATTCTCCCTGGCCATGGCGGAGGCAACGGCTGCCCCGTCGATGAGTCGGTCGAAGTCGGCCCTCATCAACTGCACGCGAGCCCCCTGCGGGACATCTCCCGCGAAAGTCATGGATCCGCTTGCATGGTCCACTGCGAGAAGCGTCCGCACGAGGGAGGCGTCGTCCTTCGCGTGCCTCCGCAGGCTGAGCGGAAAGAGTAGACCGGACGCGGGCAGCTCCTGGGCGCGCGGACCGAGATACTCCTTGTACAGCGCGAGCGCGGGCCTTCCGTCGAGCTCGTAGAGCACGTTGCCGTCCGATCGCGTCACAACTCGCTCCGGGCCGAACCGGTCCCATCCGCCTTTGGACCCATGGCCCACCACGACGTGGTCGCCATAGAATCCGACGGCTGCCACCACGTTGGTGCGTACTCGGGCGCCCACGGACACCCACGTCCGGCGGAACGCCGTCCCATCCGCGGAGAGGCCGCCGGTGACAACCACCGATTCGTCGAGCGATCCGCACAGGCCGCGCACCAATTCGCTGCCATTCACATGCAGTCCATCGGAGAGCACCAGTACGGCCCGCAGCCCAGCGCGGGCGACCAACAATTTGCGCGCGAGCTCCCGGCCTGCCGCGAGCGACTGGGCCGGGTCCAGCACCTCAAGCGAAGCAAATCCCAGATCGGTCTTCTCGAACCGGGTAGCGGTCGCCACGAGCGAGCCGTCTCGCACCGTAGTTCCCTGCACCTCGCCCGCCGTCGAGCAGCCGAGTACGATGGACCTCGGGTAGGCGCGCACGAGCTGGGCTATCGGGGTCGGGTCGTCGAGGACCTCCGACGCCCCGAATGCAAGGACCAGCGTGCGCGACGAATCGAGCGTCTCACCGTTCAACGGGGTGGACCACGCATGCTCACGGAGCTGGTACAGGTACTCGGCGATCTGCATGACACTACCTCACTTCGTCGTCGCGACAACCAACGTGACATCGTCGGCCTGGGGCCGTTCTCCCAGGAACGCGCGCAAACCGTTCACCACCGCGTTGCGTATCCCCTCTGCCCCGGCGGTCGCAGTGCGCTGGCAGATGGCGCGCAAGCGACGTTCTCCGAATTGCTCGTTGCCGTCGTTCTCACTCTCGATGAGGCCGTCGGTGAACCAAACGAACGAATCGCCTGGCGCGAACGGCACGGCGATGGTTTCGTAGCGTGCATCGGCGACGGCCCCCAAAGGCGGACCTTGCACCACGAGCGGCTTGGCCTCGGCGGCACGCACCAGCAACGGAAAGTGGTGACCGGCATTCGCCAGCCACATTGTTCGGGTCGCCGCGTCGAAGAGTGCAACTGTGCAGGTCATCATGACCTGCCCCAACGCCGTCTCGTAGATGACAGAGCTCATCAGCCGGAGCACGTCGGCCGGTTCTACGTTCGGGTGCATTCTACACACGGCATCGCAACACCCCTTCGCCACCCCGGTCATGATCGCGGACGCGACCCCGTGGCCCGTCACGTCTCCGATGACTACCAGAACCCGGCCCCGTCCGAGCTCGTACGTGCTCCACCAATCACCGCCGCACTCCGACGCCGGCTTGAAGTAGCTCGCCCATGCGAACACATCGGTCAAATGGTGGTCGGCCCCTGGAACGAGGAGCTGCTGCACTGCACGCGCGACTTCCAGCTCCTTCCTGAGCTCCGCCCGCTCGGCGGTGGACGTAAGCAGGGTAATCAGCTGGTCGGCCAGGCGAACCAAGTTCGTACGGATTCCCGTAATCTCGGCCGAGGACTCATCGTGCTCCCGGAAGAGATCGCCAAGGCGCGACGAAAACTCGTGTTTCACTCCGCGAATGGACACGGTCGTCAGCTCGTCCGTACCGTTCGACACCAGCCCGTCCTGTACGGCACTGCCGAAAACGCCGAGCGCCTCGCCCACGGCAAGGAGCATCTGCCGAAGGGCGTCGCGCTGCGACTCGACGCGGGTTCGCAGCAGATCCATCTCCGACGTCGAAAGCTCCATCGAACGCATGAGGAGAGCGCGGTCCTCGCTCACTCGCCGATAGTGGTCACTGACGAGATCGATCAGCTTGAGGAACGCCTCGGGAGTGGGGGGCTCGGCAAAGTCATGGATACCCGCCCTTCGCAGCTGCCTCAACAGAACAGATTCGACTTCGCGAGTCACGGTATCCTTACCTCCGTCCGCTCGGTTGCGGCGTGCTTGGCTTTGCTGCCCTGGTCACCTGGCTACAACCTGCCGGGCAAACCGCAGTTCGCCTTCGAAGCGGGTGAGCCTCCCGGCGGCAACACACAGCCCTTCCCCATTGGACAGACCACCTCGAGATCGAACGAATAGCTGCCCGCGAGACCGTCGAAGGGGATAAGCGTCTGCCGTACGATACCACCGACGATTCCCCATTCGAGAGGCTTGTCGGCAATATCGGCGAGGGCTGGGATCTGTCGCAGGGCCGTGTATTGCGGAATTCCTAGAAGCGTTTCACGCTGGCACATCGTCTGCATAGCCGGAGCACGGGCGGGGATCCCCTGAAATCCAATGGCTAGACACGAAGCCCCTTCGCAGCTCACCTTGTCTTCCTCCCCAAACGTCCCCACGGTGATCTGGTAGAGAAAGTCGGCTTGGCCCTTCCAGCTGTAGCGGCCGCCGGCGCATGCCTGGTACTGCTGCACTGCAAATGGGATCTTGACCTGCCGCCACGGGTCAGCAGACCCCGCTGGACGGGCGTAGAGAACCATGTAGTCGTCAGTCGTGAGGCTGGCCTGTGAAAACTTGACGCTAAACCTTTCGCCCGGCGGAACGTAGAACTTGGTGAGGCTTGCGGTATAGGCGACCGTGGGGTTGCTCCCGGAGACCCGGGTTTCGCCCCGCCGCGTGCCCCCACTGCCGATCCACGATGTTTCTCCGGAGCACTTCAGGGCGAGGGTGGTTCCGATGGTCTGATCGGCTTCGACGTCTTCGACCGGCTCCTCCTGAGCGCAAGCCAGGAGCCCCAAGGAGCTCGCCAGAACAGGCGAGCGGAGGCTGCGAAGGCCACGGTCGAGGAGGGAAGTCATGTTGGGTAATGTGCGCAGCCCGCGGCTTCGATCTCGCGCGAGCGCACGTTTAACGCGAAACGCGACGCGCCTCAGAGAGGGCGGCGCGCGATGGACAATCTACGTGTTCAGGGACCGACGTGGATCTTGATTGTCAAGACGGAGTAGGCCTGGCGGATTGCCGGTTCACCGATGCGAGCGTAGCGCACCGCGCCAATTGGTGATCGTATGGTCCCCCTGCTTCAAGGGCTCGAGCGGCTGGGCGTACCGCTCGCGGGTTTCGATCTTGTAGTCGTCGAAACCCACCTCGTGACGAGATCGCCTCCGGGCGCATCTTGGCCGGATTCTTGCCAGGTCACCATGGGCATGGCGCCCGCGCGCGCTGATGCGGCTTGGACGGGAGCGCGATCGAGCTGGACCATCCGCGGAGGCCCCATAGACGGTCGAAGATTCACCATGTCCGGAGCCGCGTCCGTCCAGTATACCTGCCAAGCAGAGCCCCGCCGCAACCTCGCGCGAACGACGTAGGGAAACGACGAACCCCACGAGCGGAAGCGCGAGGTAGGCAGTTAGCTGACCATATGCGAGGGAGTAGGCAAGCGGCGCGAACCGCAAGGCGAGCCAAAGCCCACGCGCAGTAGAGAGGTCGCCGAGCTCACGTGAGGCGAGCCGAGACGATAGCCACAACGATGCGAGAGAGCCCGCCCAAAACAGGAGGAGCGCCGGGCCGTAGCCAACGAGCGTGAGAGGAACGAAGCCGAGGGCGACGATCGGCGGATGCATGAACGGCGGCTCTGGCGCAGCGCCGTGGCAGACCGCATGCAGGCGATCGTAGAGGTGGTCCGAAAGCCCACTTCGGACGAGATCGCCAGCATGATAGAATCCGCGAAAGTCCCCGGCCACGTCGCCCTCCGTCAGCGCATCCGGATTCGTCAGCCAGCGAGCCACCGCGACCGCCGCAATGACGATCACGAAGGCGCTGGAGAGTCCGGTTGCGCGGGCCACGTGCAGGAGCGGCGCGGCTCTGGCAACGATTCGCCATTCCCAGCTAGACGGCATGTGCTCGACCTCTCCGGCAACGCAAGCGGCGCTTTGGCGCACCTTTGTGTGATCGGAAGTGAGGGCCGTCCCCATCACTGAACGATGGTTCGCGGCTCTGTGCACCGCGATTTCGGAGGCGGGGAGAACTCTCAACTATGTCACATGTCCGCAAACAGAAGTCGATCGCGGCGTCCGAGACCCGCATGAAGGCGGCAGACGAGGCGAGTGGCGAGGTACTCGAGACCGTGGACGTGGCTCCTCCACGTCTGGTGGCCTGTGGCTCCGTTGCCGCGACGCTGCTCCTACG
>JABFRG010000192.1 GCA_013141295.1 Polyangiaceae bacterium | reverse complement strand
GAGCCTGAACAGCTCGCTCGGCTGTGCGAGCGAGCGATCGCGAGCTTTCTGCGCAGCGACGCCGAGCCCGGAGATGCGCTGGGGCGCGTCCGCCAGATCCTCGTCCTCGCCGCCGATCTCGCGGGAGGCCCGCGCCAGCCTCACGAGATCCGCGACGACCGCGTGCGGCGCACGGCGTTCGCGTCGCCGGAGAACCCCGCGCAGCTCGACGTCATCGAGCTCCCGTGCGGCGTGGTCCACCCGGCCGCGATGCCGGAAGTCGCGGCGAAGCTCGGCATCACCGTCGAAGATCTCCGCGCGAGACTGCGTCCGCCCGACGACGGCGACGAGCAAGACGACGGCGTCCGGATCGGACCGCGGGCGCTTGCCGACGAGCTGCTCGTGCACGCGATCCCGGTCATCCCCGAGAACGAACGGCCGGCGCTGTACATCCCGCCGCGCGACCGCTACGCGGGGACCACCGAGATCGGCGATCCGCTCGGCGCGCTGTACGCGTCGCTGCGCGCGCGCATCGAGCGCTACCGCCGCTTCTGCGAGCTCGACGCCGCCGAGGTCCTCCTCGATCTCGAAGCGTGCGAGCTCCAGCGCGTCGTCGACGGGCTCGCGGCCGCCGCCGCGCAACCTCTCGACGTGACGACGCTCGACGGCTGGGGCCGGTGCTCGCCGCCGCGACCCGTCCCGCTGTCGTATCGCGGAGACGAGCCCGACCCCGACGACGACACGCCACCCACCGCGGTGTGGCTCGCGGCCGACACGGTCGTGGTCGCGCGAGCCGGCGTCGCGCACGTGATCTCGCTGGCCGAGCGCCGCGTCGTTCGCACGCTCGCGATCGGCGCGGTCCGCCTGCAGGCCTGTGACGATGCCGGGCGCATCGTCGTGGTCACGGGCAACAGCGCGTTCTTCTCCGACAACACGTGCGAGCGATTCGGCTGCATCGACGCCGAGACTGGCGACTGGCTCGATGAGGTCCCCGAGGATCTTCCCGCGGTGTCGTTCGGCAGGAACGAGCCAGAGGACGGCTGGCTGTACGAGCACCGCCGCGCCGCCGCGTTCGCGATCACCGGAGATCGACCGATGGCGCTATGCTTCGCGCGGGGCAATCGCGCGCTGCTCGCGAGCAGCACCTGCTACGACTTCGCCGACCACGGAATCCGATCGACGTCGACCTGCGTCGAGGAGGTTTCGGCGGCCGTGCTCGAGCGTCGCCGCGACGCGCCCTGCTCGGTGCTCCTCGCCGACGGCACCCTCACCGACGAGCCCGCGGACGACTCCGCGATGGCCGACCGCTGGGAGCCGCGGATGTACGAAGCGCGCCCCGCGGCGATCGCGCAGGTCGCCGGTCGCTGGCGTTTCTTGCTCCCCTCGCTTCACATCGCCGAATTCGATCGCACGTTCGTCCAGCTCGGCTTCGCGATCGACGCGGCGAGCTTCTCACCGGACGGCGCGCGGTTGTTGCTCGTGGGGGATGACCTCGCGGTGCTCGACGTGAGTGATGTCGCGTTCAGCTGGCGGGCGAGCTTCGACGAGCTCGGCATCGAAATCCGCTAAAACGGAACTGTGGTATCCGTTCTATCGGACTCTACGGCTTCGTCGCGGCCATCGTTGGGTCGGAGGGTCAACCCTCCTTCAGGGCAACGCTTGGGTCGCATGCGCCGACGCGTCGCGATCTCTCGCACTTCGTGCGGCTATCGCTCTCTATTCCGGCGCATCGACGCGCGCGAGCACCGCGCCGCCCCTCGCGACGTCGATGACCTCCACGGAGACGCCGTGCTTGGCAGCGAAGGTGCGCGCCAGGGAGATCGCGGCCCGGCGCGTGCCAGTGCTCCCGGCGCTCACGCCAGCGTCGGTGCGCAGCTGAAACCGCCGCACCGTGAGGGCGGTGGCCTCGGCGGAGGGGCGCCGGACCCCGAGCTCGAGGCCGAAGGGGCGCAAGAGCTTCTGCAGCGTCTCGAGGGTGGGGTTGCCCGCCCCGCGCTCGAAGTCCATCAGCACGCGCGGGCTCACGCCCACCATGGCCGCGTAGGCCGCCTGCGTCTTGCTGGCAATCTTGCGCATCATGCGCACGGCCTCGACGAGCCCCAGGTCGCCGCGTGCGGCGCGCTCGTAGAGCTCCGCGCGTTTGGCCTCTCGGAGCGCCCGCGGCACGACACGCGCCTTGCGCGCCCGGGGTTCTTCGTTGCGGCTCAAGACGGAACCCGCTCGAGGTCATTGGCAACGCGTGCGATGCCGTCCTCGCACAACGCGACGATCTCCGCGGGCACCGCCTCTTGGCGCATGGTCGCCGCCAGTGCGCGCACGCGGGGAGCGAGCGAGCGAAGCCACGAGCGCGCCTCGGCCAGCGACAGGCCGAGCGGCGGCATCGATTCGGCCACGGCGCTCCAATCCGGAAACGCCGCGCCGTCTCGCCATCGACAGGTGCGCGCGATGCCGCGCGGGTCGATGAACATCGGCGCGAAGTCGTAGAGCGGCGAAAGCGCGATGCGCCCGTCGGGGAACTTGAGCACGGCCGTGTTGCGCGCGTGGTTGTCGGTGTTCCCCAGCGCCACGTCGAGAACGTCGCGAAGCAGGAGCTCACGGAGCTCGGCGACGGGTTCGGTCACGCAGGCGGCAAGGCTGCGCGCCTGGTCCTCCTTGGGGATGGGAACGCCGAAGTCGGCGACACCGGCGAGCGAGCACAAGCTCTCCATTCCGAGGTACTCGATGGTTCCGCCCGAGACGATGCGGTCGAAGCGGGGGCAAAAGAGGCTGTCGCGCTCCCAGACCAGCTCGCCATGGACGCGGGCGCCGAAGCGCCGCGCCACGCGGTGGTAGGCGGCCTCGGCTTCGAGCACCAGCTTGTCGCGGAGGTCCGGGGTCCGGGGAAATTTCACGAGCCAGGCGCGGCGGGTCTGCTCGTCGGCCAAGACGCCCTCGGCGTGGAGAAAGCCGCGGTTGTCCTCTCGCAGCAAGAACTTCGGCGCATCGCCACCCGCTCCGCTGGAGCCGGAGACCGGCGCTCCGGAAGCGCGTGCGTACTCGATGAACGCCGCCGCGCGCTCCAGCACGTCGGCCCGCGGAAACCCCGGATGCGATACCTGCTCTGCGGCTTCGGTGGCCGCGCTCGCGACGCGAACGTTGCCCGGCGCGTGACCTCCGCCCGCCACGAGGAGGGCGACGTCGTTGGCATACCCTTCCGTGCCGGGAAGCCCGAGGCGCGCCTCCCAGTCGCGCCGCGCCGCGCCGCTCGGCATCACGTCGAGCAAGAAGGCGGGCCAGCGGTTGTTGTCGAAGGATTGATAGCCGAGCGGCATCCGGCACGACAGCGCGCGGATGCCGCGGTGGCCCAGGTGCTCGCTCGCCTCCGCGAGATAGTCGAAGTCGTAGTCCACGCGCGACGCCGACGTGATGCCGGCCGCGCGATCGGCAACGTTCACGGTGGCAGCAACGCGCCAGGCAGCGCCGAGGCGCATCTCGAGGGTGATCTCGCCGGGGTTGCGTGACATAGCCACTATAGTAGCCTAATTGAAGCCCATCGCTCTCCAATGTTGTCAGTATGATGGCTCTATTGGTAGACGGCCAAAGCCGACCCTCACGGGCTCAGAGCAGCCAATAGCGAGTTGAAGGGACGGGCTTTGCCTCTGCACTTCTCGGCTAACCGACCCATTCAGGGCCCTTCAGGGAGAGTCAGCTGTAGCAGAGTGACCGGGATGGTGGCTCGGAGCGAAAAAGCCCGGGATGCCTCAGAGCAGAGCGAAGCTCTACTTGAAGGAGGTCACCCCGGATGAAGAAGCGTACATACAGCACGGTGGATGTCGAGCAGTTCGAGCTGCTCCCGATTCTGCAACTCTTGACGGTGGGCTGCATCGTTGCGGTGGACGTCGCGAAGACCAAGTTCGTGGCGGCGATTGCGACGGCGGCCGGTCAGGCTGTTCGGCTGGTACGGTTCGAGCACCCACGACAGACCTTGTTGTTTCTCGGCCTCATCGAGGCGCTTTGTAAAGAGAAGCTCGAGCCTCGGGTGGTGATGGAGCCGACGGGCACGTACGGCGACGCGCTTCGCTACCAGTGTCACCAGCGCGGTGTGGCGGTGCACATGGTGTCGCCGAAGCACACGCACGACATCGCCGAGGTGATTGACGGCGTGCCCAGCATGCACGATCCGAAGGCGGCAAGGGCGCTCGCGTTCTTGGCGGGCATGAGGCCGACGAAAGCGTGGAAGCCCGACAGCGAGGCGAAGCGTAACGTACGGGCGCTACTCGACCAGCGTGCGCCACTCGCGAAGACGATCGCGCTCCACCACGGCCACCTGGAAGGGATGCTGGCCCGTCACTGGCCCGAGCTCGGCCTGTTCATCGACGTGCGCGAGCAGCGATCGTGGATGCCGTTCTTGCTGAAGTACCCTGGGCCGTGCGCCGTGGCGGCGAACCGCGAGGCCGCGGCAGAGATACTGCACAATGCGAGTCGAGCGCGGCTCGCCCCGCAGCGCATCACCAAAATCGTCGATTCTGCGCGCACCACGGTGGGCGTTCCAATGACGGAGGGCGAGCAAGCGAGGCTTCGATTCAGCGTCGTGCACATCGCGAGTGAGACGGCAGAACTGGACGCCGTCGACAAGAAGATCGCTGCCCTCGTGAGCAAGGACGAGGTGATGTCGCGACTCGCGGCCGTCGTCGGACCGGTGTGCGCGGCGAGCATCATGGGCCAGATTGGCTCTCCGCGCGACTTCGAGACACCCCGCGCGCTGGAGAAGGCGATGGGCCTGAACCTCAAGGAACGAAGCAGCGGGAAAAAGAAGGGGCAGTTGAGCATCACGAAGCGCGGGGCTCCGGAGGTTCGCCAGATGCTCTACCTGGCCGCGCTTCGCCTGTTGCAGACGAACGAGATCGTCGAGTGGTGGTACCTCCGTCGAAGCTCACATAGCGGTCGCCAACCGGTGAAGTTGAAGGCAGTGGTGGCGGTGATGCGCAAACTCGCGCGAGCGCTGTGGCACGTCGCGCGCGGGGAGGACTTCGACATCACGAAGCTGTTTGACGTGCGTCAACGCAACATCAAGAGTCTCTCTAACGAGGACAACGCAGCATCACGAGCGGAGGAGCAAAAGAAGCGGCTCCCGTTCATGCACAGGTCGGCTCCACAAGAGCAGCCGAAGAAAAGGAGTATCGCCCAACAGACCGCCTAGTTCGCGAAGAGTTGGGACAAGAGGTTCGCTTTGCTAGCGCCGCTCGGAAAGTGATCCATTCGCCGCTCGGAAACTGATCCACCCGGCGGCGCCGCCGGCGGCCTAACGCTGGCAGGAGGATGCTGCGGATGGATCAGGTTCATGTGGTTCGGCACAAGGTGCTGGTCGAGGGTCAGAGCGTGCGGCGTGTGGCCCTGGAGATGGGCTTCTCGCGCAACACAGTGAGGCGGTACCTGACGGCGGCGGCGCCGGTCAGAGTAGAGCCAGAGGCACGCCGAAGGCCCACATGGGCAAAGGTGGGCGCTCGACTGGAAGCGCTGCTGGAGGAGTCGCCGCGATGGACGGGCGGCAAGCAGCAGCTGACGGCAACACGGCTTCACCAGCTCCTCGCGGAGGAGGGGTACGTGGTCGGCGTCACGCTGGTGAAGGAAGCCGTCGCTGAGTGGAAGCGACGGCGGCGCGAGGTCTTCGTGCCGCTCGAGTACGCGCCCGGGGAGCTCGCGGAGGTCGACTTTTTCGAGGTACTCGTTGAGATCAACGGCGCGCGGCGGAAGGCGTGGATGTTCGTGATGCGGATGATGGCGTCGGGCACGGACTTCGTCTGTCTCTACGACCGCCAGGATCAGGCGAGCTTCCTCGACGGCCACGTGCGCGCGTTCGCGTTCTTCGGAGCTGTTCCGCAGCGCATCGCGTACGACAATCTCAAGGCCGCCGTGACCCGTGTTCTGGTGGGATCGGAGCGTGACCTCGCCGCTCGCTTCCGCGCGCTCGTGTCGCACTATCTCTTCGAAGCCGTTTTCTGCCGCCCGCGCACCGGACACGACAAGGGCGGCGTCGAGGCGCGGGGGAAGGCGATTCGCTGGCAGCACCTCGTCCCGATCCCGCGAGGCGAGCAGCTCGCGACCATTCGGGCAGACCTGCTCGCTCGCATCGCGAAGCAACAGGCCGGCAAGCTCGATGCAGAGCGTGGGCGCATGCTGCCACTGCCGGAGCACCCATTCGACGCTCGCCGCACCTGCACGCTCGGCGTCTCGACGCGCTCGCTCGTCGTCCTCGAAGGCGCGACGTACTCGGTGCCGTGCGCGTGGGCAGGGCTCGACGTCGTCGCTCACGTGGGCCCCGATACCGTCGACTTCGCGGGTCCCACGGGCGTCGTTGCGCGACGGCGTGCCCGCTTCGGCGAGCGCGTTATCGACTACACCGACTACGTCGCCGAGCTCGTAAACAAGCCTCAGGCTGTACGCCAAGTCGCCGCCTCCCTCGTGCGCGATCTGGGCGAGCCTTTCGCGTCGGCGTGGCGTGCGCTCGTCGACGCGCACGGCCCGAAGCAAGCCGCGAGGATCTTCGCCAAGGTACTCGCTCACGTCGAGGAGCGCGGCGCGCAAGCGGTCGGCGAGCGACTCTCGCTCGCGCTAAAGAACGACGAGCCCGTACTGCTGGCGCTCGCGCCGCAGGTGCCACCGCCTCCTGCGCTCGGCGAGGAACAGATCCCCGCGCATCTGCGGGGTGTGGATGTCGAGAGCGGCTGCGCCGCCGACTACGACAGCCTTCTCGCGGGAGGTGAAGCGTGAGTCGCGCCGCCGTCAAACGCGAGCTGGTCGTACAGGTCGCTCGTGACTTGAAGATGCCTGGCCTGGTGCGTGCCTACGAGCAGCTCGCACGACAGGCCCGCGAGGAGCACTGGAGCCTCGAGGACTACCTCTACGAGGTCCTCTCTGCCGAGCAGACCTCACGTCGCGACTCGGCCATCCGGCAACGAATGCAGGAAGCCCGGTTTCCGGAGTTGAAGACGCTCGACACTTTCGACTTCGCTGCGACCGCCGGAGCCGTGGGGCCTGCGCAGATCGCCGAGCTCGCGCGGTGTGAGTGGATCGGACGTGGCGACAACGTGATCTTCGCTGGGCCCATCGGCACCGGCAAAACCCACCTCGCGATCGCGCTCGGCATCGAGGCGGCGCGCCAGAAGCGGCGTGTTGCCTTCGTACGCGCCGCGGACCTCGTGCGCGCGCTCGTCGAGGCTCGCGATGCCCGCGACCTGGGACGTCTGATGAGCGACAACTACTTCTGCAGGGCGACGACAACTACTTTTGCAGGTCGGCCGCCGTCCTGACGGCGCGTGCGAGGCTACGGCCCAGAGGCTCGGGTCCTTCCCGAGGCTCCTGGAGTCCCGA
>JABFRG010001015.1 GCA_013141295.1 Polyangiaceae bacterium | reverse complement strand
TGGTCGGGCATGCACATGCTCGCGGTGCCGGTGCTCCGGCCATCGCAGCTGCAGTAGGGCACGTTCATCGGGTCGTTGACACAGCTCGCGTCCTCGCACACCCCGCGCGTGACCTGGCAGCCGGCCTGGCGATACGCGCAGTACAGCCCGGCCCCGCAGTCGGCGGACTTTGCGCACGAGGCGCCACGTCCTTGGGGCGAACCCGCGGCGGCGGAGCTCTCGCCAACCAAGGCCACCGCCACGAGCGCGACCGAAAGGACCACCAGAACGGATCGCACGATGCGCATCCCCCTCCGACCCCACGCGCGCCGATACCTTGGGTAGTCCGGCGCGCGCCCGCGCTCACGCGGGGGGCTGCGGCACGGCGAGGCGCCGAAGGCGCTCGGAAAGATCATCGCGATACGTCCGAAGATCGTCGACGGAAAGCGGGACCAACATCATCGGCAACGGCTCCACCGGGAAGGAGCGAAGCAGCCAGGCCAGAGTGCCAGGGTCGATGCCGGCGTCCTTCCTCAGCGCGTGCACGAGATCGACCTCGGGGCGGAAGCCTGCTCGGTCGAGCATCATCACGTCCACCAAATCTCGGGGCTCGCTTCGCGAGAGCAGACAGGTCAGCTTGGACGCACGCAAGTCGAGGAGCGACTCGGTGACGATCCCCTCCAGCTGCGGGCCCGCCTCGAGGTCCGGGAGCGCTTCGTGGACGATGTCGAGGTCCAAGTCGAGCCCCGGGAGCACGCAACGCACGTGAGAGCGCTGGTCACGCCGTATCTCGATGGTCTGGTTTAGATCGTCGGCGATGGCGGGCAGGGCCGACACCAGGTGTCGTACGTCCTCGATGGCGTGGCAAAACAGGTCGATGTCGCGGGAGAGGCGATGCCCCAAGTAGGCGCCGCTGAGGGCAGTGCCGCCACCGAGGTGGCAGGGAACTTCGGACTGGAACCTGCGGATCAAGCCCAGGACCGCGTCGGAGGCCACCCGACGGTCGAACGCAGATCGCATCGTCACGGCGCTGTCGCTGAACGCTGCTCCAGCGCCGGCAGACCCAACAAGAACGCCCACATCGCCCGGCTGGCGCCAAGGTGCCGCTGGACGCGGTCCCACATCTGACGGACCTCGTCGGGCGTCACATAGAGCCACACGTCGCGCGTGTTGGCCTCGCGGAGGAGAGCGCCCATGAAGTACGCGCGCTTCTCCGGATCGTCGCTGGCGAGCTCCTTCCGGAAGTCGTCGACCGTCGCGTCCAGCCACCACAAGAAGTAGGGCCGAGCGTCGCCGGAGCGGAGGCTGGGTGATGTGGGAGGCAACATTGCGAACAGCGTAGCCATATCTTCGCACAGGCGACCCTCGACCGGAAGTGCACCGCACCTCCGACGCTTGCTGTGGCGGAGCGCTCCTCCGCGTAGAGTGTCGGCAATGCGGTATCTCGCGCCCCTCGCCCTGCTCCTCGTCGCCGCGTGCGCCGGCCCCACCGCGAGCCGGCCGCCCAAGGAACCCGGTCCGGTGGCGCTGCCCAAGACCCCGCCGGAGGACGGGACCGGCGGGGGCAAGGCCAAGCGCGACCGCCACTTCGCGGTGCACGTGGTCGACGTGGGCACCGGCCTCGGCGTCTTCGTCGAAGGCCCGGACTTCACGCTGGTGTACGACGCCGGCTCCAACGACGATCTGGAGACCGGCGCCGGCAACCGCTTCGTGGCCTACCTTAAAGCGGCGCGGCCGGATCTGAAGCGCATCGACCACGTGATCCTGAGCCACCCGCACCGCGACCACGTGGAGCTCTTGCCCGACGTGGTGGACCAGTTCGCGGTGCGCGAGGTGTGGGACTCGGGCGGTCTCAACCCCATCTGCGGCTACCGACGCTTCGTCGAAGCGGTGAGCAAGTCCGAGGCGCGCTACCACACCGCCGGGGCCGCTGGCACCCGCGAGGTCGACTTCGGCAAGAAGGTCTGCAACCTCGGCCCCACCGTACGGGTTCGCTTCGATGCGGCCATCGCCGAGGGAACGCCGGTGCCGCTCGGCGCTGGAGCATCGATGACGTTCCTGCACGTGGACGGCAAGTCTTACGGCAGCGACGACGCCAACCGCAACTCGCTGGTCATGCTCCTCGCGCTGGACGACGCCAAGGTGCTGTTCATGGGCGACGCCGAGGCAGGCTCGCGGGCCGACCCAACTGCGGCCGAGAGCCCCAAGTCCGCCGAGGGGCAAGTCCTTGCACAATACAAGAAAAAGCTCCGCGCCGACGTGCTGATCGCCGGCCACCACGGGTCCAAGTCGTCGTCCCGCAAGGTGTTCGTGGACGCGGTGCGGCCCAAGTTCTCCGTCATCTCCTCCGGCCCCATGCAGTACGGCAAAGTCACGCTGCCGGACGCCGAGGTGGTGGAAGAGCTACAGGCGGCGGGCAAGGTCCTTCGAACCGACGTGGACGACGAGGCGTGCGCCCGCGCCGAGAAGAAGATCGGGCCGGCGAAGGACGGGCGACCCGGCGGGTGCAGCAACATCCGCATCGACATCGACGACGGGAAGGTCCGCGCCGACTACGTGCAGTAGAGATCAGGCCGCCAGCGTACGGGTGCGTGCGCGCCAGAGAGTCGCCACCGCGGCAGCGACGCCCAGGAGACCGGCCGGAACCCAGAAGGCGGCGTAGTAGCCGGCGACGTTCACCTCGGCCGCGGTGCACACGTGCAGCGTGGCGAAGGTCTGCGCGCCGAGCAAGAGCCCGCCCACGCCCAGCATCAAGACGCCCGCCACCTTGCGCAGGATCACCAGCGCGCTCCCCACCGCGAGGAGCGGCGCCAGGAGGAACGCCGTGAGCTGCGTCTCCGGGGTGAGCGGTTGCGAGGCGCCGTAGACCAGGAGCATGGGCACCGCGAGGATGTTGCCGATGGCCGCCACGCGCACGATCCTCACCAGCGAGTCGGTGGACGACCAGAGGCCTTCCTTGGCGCCGCGCCCGAAGCGCTCGCGAATCGCCGGATGCGCGAGACCGAGCCACAGCGAGGCGCCGGACAGCACGGAGACGATGGGCATCCACGCCCACTCGTCGCGGCCCGAGAACGACCACATGCCGTTGAGCGCGCCGCAGCCGACCGCGGCCACCGCGAAGGCCATGGCCACCCAGCGAGCCCACAGCGCGCTTCGCGCAACACCGATGGTGGTCACCGCGCCCACGAGAGCGATGAAGGCCGCGTAGCGACTGTCGCCGAAGCCATCCCACTGGAAAGGCCAGAAGCCCACCGCCCGCATACCCACCACCGTGGTCTCGCCGGCGAGCAGCGAGAGAATCACGGCCATGCGCAAGCCCACCGCATCGCGGCGCCCGAGCAGCCCGGTCGCGATGGCCGCGCCGAAGCCCAGCGCCGAGATGGCCGCCACCGCCAGCGAGATGTCCGCCGGGTGCGCCCCCCAGATGCGATATCCGAGGTACCCCGCGAGGCCGGCAGCGGCGAGCGGAAGAGCCGTCCAGAGGTGCGAACGAGGGGCTTCGGTGCTCATGGTCATTCTCGAACGTATCGGAGAATGTTTCGTTCCGTGAGCTGCGCGGATTGGCTCCGATTGGTGCGACAGTCGCCTACATCATCGCGCGGACGTCCCAGCGAATGCGGCGGTCCACGGGGCCCTTCACGGTGAGCTTGAGGCCATGAATCCGCACCGCGCTCTGGGCAGTGCGCGCGGTGGTCACGCGGACGCGCTCCACGTCGCCCGAGGGCGCGGCGGTCCAGCAGCCCTCGCAGGCGCTCACGGCGTCGCCCTCCACGCGGGTGAGCGCGTCCTCTTCGGTGGCGACGGTGCGCTCGGCGGTGAGGGTCGTGCCGTCTTGCAGCGTGAACGAGGCCGACTGCGATGGCCCGAGGGCCACCACCACATCGAGGCGATCGGCGACCGTGGCCGGGGTCACCACGCTCGGCTCGGTGGCGGCGCCGAGGGTTTGAATGCTGGGATCGAGCAGCGGCAGCAGGCTGCCCTGCACCAGGAAGAGCGGCAGCTTGGCGAGCGGCGCGTCGACGGTGGCCTCGCTGGGTCCGGTGAACGCCTTGTTGGTATCCAGGTCGACGTATCGCCCGGGCGGAAACCACACCTTGCGCGCACGCAGGCCTCGGCGCACCACCGGCGCCGCGAGCAGCGAAGGCCCCAGGAAGAACTCGTCGTCCACCCGCAGGCTCTCGGGCTCGTTGGGGAAGAGCAAGAACGGGTGCCGCATGATCGGCGCACCGGTCGCGTGCGCCTCTGCGGCGAGGGTCTGAAAGTACGGCTGCATGCGGGTGTGGAGCCCGGCCATCTGCCGGTACACGTCGGTGGTCTCGGCGTCGCCGAAGAGGTTCCACTTGGTCTTCGCCGCACCGGTGGGGTTCGAGCAGGCGTCTTGCTCGATCATGAAGGGCGACACCGCGCCCATCTCCACCCAGCGCAGGTACACTTCCTTGTCGTTGGGAAAGTCGGTGAGGCACTTGTAGCCGCTCACGTCGCTGCCCCACATGGGCACGCCGGTCATCCCCAGGTTGAGGCCGCTGCGGAGCGCCGCCGGCAGGCCTTGGGTCTCGTCGAAGGTCGCCTCGGGATCGCCGCCCCACACCGCGGGCACGTACTGCGCGGTGCCGATGTAGCCGGAGCGCACGTAGAAGAGAAAGTCGTTGGGCCGAACGCGCGTCACCAGATCGTGCGCCGCCTTGGCCGAGAGCACCGGAAAGGCGTTGTGGAGCTCGGCGCCGGTGCGGCCGTCCTGGGCGGTCCACCCGGGCTTCACGTACTCGCCGAAGTCGTGCATCCAGCCGTCGTAGCCGAGGGCGATGGCGCGCCCCAGGAGCTCCTGAAACCATTCCACGGCGCGCGGATTGGTGAGATCGATGGTGGCCACCGACTGCAAGCCGGCGGAGCCCAGGAGCGCGCTCCCCGGCTCGCCCTTCTCGTTCTTCAGAAAGAGGCCGTTGGCGATCCCGAAGTCGCGATCGCCCTTGGCGCCGTCGCGGGTGAGCGAGACGTAGGGATTGTAGTATCCGGTGAGCTTGTAACCCCACTGGTGCAGCGAGGTGGCGAGCTCGCGCAGCTGGTCCTCGATGCCGAGCTCCGAGCGATGCGGGAGGAAGTGCCGCGCATCGTCCATGGTGGTGATGGGAATGTTCCGCTCGCGCATGACGCGCCACTCGGGCTTGCCGTCGATGACGCTCTCGATGTTCATGCGGCGCTTGAGCCCGAAGGCCCAGGGCGGCGGGACGAACGGGCGACCGGTGTCGCGCGAGAAGTCGTTGATGGAGTCGAGCGGCTTCTTGTGCACGTACACCACCGCGCGGAGCTTGTTCGAGAGCGCTTCCATGCGGAAGGCATCGGGCCGCTCGCTGCCGAAGTGCATGCTGCTACGAAACGTGGTGTCGAGGTACGCCGCGTAGCCGCGCGAGCTGAGGAAGAACGGCACCGGGAAATACGTCATCGAAGGCCCGTTGGGCCCCGGGTTGGTGGGCCCCGCCGGCGTGTTCTCGCCCTTCCCCAGCGCGCCTTCCTCGGCCCAGGAATACAGGTCGAGGCCTCGATGATCGAGCGACGCGAAGCGTTCGCCCATGCCGAAGAAGTGCTCGCTCGCCGGCAGATCGAAGGCCAGCGACACCTTGTTCCAGGGTTGCCCGTCGCGCGCGCCCTGGGCCTCGGTCTCGAGGGTCACCTTGGGTCCGTCGACGCGAAGGGTGAAGCGCACGCTGCCGCCCACGCCGGGGATGTCGAGGGTGAGCGAATCGAGCGTCTGCGACACCACCGAGGCGTTGATGCCGCCGCCGTAGCCCTCAGCCTGGCCGTTGTACGTGAACCAGCCATCGAGCACCTGCGGCCGGTACTCCTGGGCCTCGAAGGTGGCGTTCACGCTGCGGTACACCTCGTCGCGGGCGCCGGCGCTCTCGAGCACCTTCGCGCCCTCGCCGTCCTCGATCCAGTAGCGAAACGGCGAGAGCTGCACCGAGACGCGCGCCTCGGACGAGGATATCGTCAGGACGCCTTGGTCCTGAAAGCAGGCGCTGGAGAAGGCCGGCGCGAGGACGCAGGCAAGAGCGAGGAAGAGCGGCCGAGACACGCGCATGCGCGGGACCGTACCAGACGATCGCGAGGCGCGGGAGGCAGCCAACGTCGCCGCGCGGGGCGCCACGAATTCCACTCGGGTTCGTCGATTGGCCGATCCCCGGCGCGCGATGCCTGCATTTGCCACCTGCCGCCCTGGGCGCTCGGGTTTCGCGAGACGAGGGCAGATGTGGGCGGGTGCTCGGCGTATGGTGGACGAGGAGATTCCCCGATGCGCCGTTCGATCCTTGCCCTCGCGATCCTCAGCCTGGCCTTCGGAGCTGCCTGCCGGAAGCGCCGCCCCCCGCCGCCGATGCCGATGCGCTCCGCGCCGGTGGCTGCCCCCGCCATGCCGGCTTCGCCGCGGCACGACGCTGGCGCCGGAGGTACCGGAGACAGCACCGCGAAGACCAGCTATGCGACCACCGCCGACGCACCGGGCCCGGCGATCCTCGCGACCCAGAAGGGAACCTTCCTCCTCGACGACGGCGCGCTCACCCGGCTCGCCGACGAGAGCTTCGACAGCGTCGTGGTTTCCCCGGCCGGCGTCGCCTACCTCAACGGACCGCTGCTCGCGTCGATCCTCGACGGGCACGCGGTGCGCAAAACGCCCTTCAAGCGTGTGGCCCGCGGCCGAGACGGATCCATGTGGGGGCTCTCCTACAACGCCGTGAAGCCGGTGGTGGAGGACGGCGGCAACGCCGCCGGCGACGAGATCAAGCTCGACGCCGGCATCACGGCCACGCGGCTGGCGGTGATGGCTGACGGGCAGCCGGTGGTGGCGAGCTACGACGCGGTCTTCCTGCGCGTCGACGGAGAATGGAAGAAGACGCCCATCGGAACCCTGGTGCCGGGAGCCTATTCCGTCACCGATCTTTTCGCCTTTCGCGACGACGTGTTCGCGTGCTCGACCGATCGCTGCCGCGGCGTCTCGGCCAAAGGCGCGAGCCTGCCCGCCGCCTATGCCGGCAGCTCGAGCAACGAATCCATCACACACGTCTCTGCCAGCGGTGACCTCATCATGGTCGACAACGGGCAATGGCACTTCGTTCCGGCGCAAGGAAGCCCCAGCAGCGGCAGCGCGGGCGCAGCCATCGCCGGCGCGCACACCGTGCGAAGCGCGGCCAGCGACGGACAGGGCCGAAAGTGGATTGCCACCGACGCCGGCGCCGCGGTGCTCTCACGCGAGGGAAAAGCCCTCTACCGCTGGCCCCTCGGTACCCTCGAAACGCGGATTCGAAAACTGATGGTCATCGGCGCAGGCCCGACGCTCCCCGATACCGAGGCCCCCATCGC
>JABFRG010000619.1 GCA_013141295.1 Polyangiaceae bacterium | reverse complement strand
CCGCCATCGTGCTCGCTTCGGTGGACGATGGCGGCCTCCGCCAGCTCGTCGCGCGAGAACGGAGCGTCCGCGTCGATGTACGATTCTTCCGTATTACTCATCTTCGCGTGACTCCTCTCCGAAGAGCGCAGCGCGCACCGCCGAGAGCCCTCGGCGAATGTGCGACTTCACGGTTCCGAGCGGGAGATCGAGCTCGCTGGCGATCTCTTCGTGGGCCATGCCGTGGACCGTTGCCAAGAGCACGGCGTTTCGTTGATCGACGCGCAGCCCGTCGAGAGCCCGCGCCGCAGTCCGGGCGTCGGTGTGTCGCTCGAGGGATGCGCCGGGGGCGGCCAAGCTCAGCGCATCGACGTCTACCGTGACCGGGCTGCGCTTTCGCGATCGCGCGCGGTCGATGAGGCGCCGGCGTGCGATCATCACCACGAAAGCGGCCTCGGACGCGGTCCGCTCGTCGAACCGCGACGCGCATCGCCAGAGCTCGAGGAAAACATCTTGCGCGGCGTCGTCACACTCGGCCGCGTCTCCGAAGAACTTCCGCGCCATCGATCCCACCAGGGGCGCATAGCGCTGGATGCACTCTCGAGCGGCCAGCTCGTCCCCCAGTGCGACGCGCGGCAGAAGCGGGCGCGGAGCGTGCTCGGTCACCCGCGCAGCTCCCTCGGAAGTGGCGCCATCCGGCCCCTCTTCCGCCGCAAACAGGTCCCTACGCAGGGGGTTGGGTACCGCATCCACCCGCTCTACTTCGACGCGCCGCCCGGTTTGGATGCAGGGCGGCGCAACATGTCGAAATATCGTGCGGTTTCGAACGGCTCAGGGAGGCGAGAGCACGGTGTCGATGACGTGAATGAGACCGTTCTTCGTGGCGATGTCGGTGGCGCTGACCTTCACGTCCGTGCCCTTGCCGTCGGTGAGGAACACGTCGGCGCCGGTGACCTTGATCTTGAAGGTCTTGGTGCCCACGGTGACGACGTCCTTGCCGTTCAGACCCACCACCGCGGTCGATCCCTTGAGGCCGGGAACGACGTGGTAGGTGAGGATCGGGGTGAGCTGCTCCTTGGTGAGGCCGCTGATGTCACCGAGCTTGGCGAAGGCTGCGTCGGTGGGCGCGAACACGGTGAACGGACCCGGTCCCTGCAGCGTCGCCACCAGCTCGGCCTTGGTGAGGGCGCCGGCCAGGCTGGTGAAGGTTCCAGCGGCTACCGCGGTGCCCACGATGTCCTTGCCCTGCGGGTCGAGCTTGGCGAACACCACCGGCGGAATGAGGACGGTGTCGATGACGTGGATGACGCCGTTGGTGGCCTTGATGTCGGTCTGCGTGACCTTGGCCTTGTTGGCCGGGAAGGTCGCGAAGGGCGCGGGGTTGTCGCCGGAGTTGAGGGTCACGTCGGCGCCCGCCACGGTGATGCCGAGGTTCTCGCCCTCGATGGGGGCGGCCGACTTGAGCTTCACCACGTCGGCCGCGAGCACCGAGCCCGACACCACGTGGTAGGTGAGGATCTGCTGCAGGAGCGCCTTGCTCTCGGGCTTCTTCAGCGTCGCTACGATCTCTGCCGGGAGCTTGGCGAAGGCCGCATCGGTGGGAGCGAGCACCGTGAACGGCCCTGCGCCCTTGAGCGTGGAGACGAGGTCCGCCGCGGTGAGGAGCTCGGCGAGGGTCTTGAAGCTGCCGGCCGCCACTGCGGTGTCGACGATGTCTTTGGTGGCGACTTGCCCGCTCGAGCCACCGCTGGAGCTGCTGGAACCGCCGCTGGAGCTGCTGCTGCTCGACCCGCCGCTGGAAGAAGAAGCCTTGGGGTCGTCGCTGCTGCAGGCAACGGCCCACACCATGGCGAAGCAGGCAGAGAGCGAGGTGATGCGACGAAAATTGAGCAAAGCCATCGGGAGCTCCTTGGAGAAGGTTCGACGAAGCGAAAAGACGCACCTGCGCAAGCGCGCGCACGCACGTTCGGATCACGACAAGATGGCACCGCACCTGCGGGCCTTCGGGCTCTCGCCCTCTGTCGCGTCCGCACTCCTCTTCGATGGTCACCCGAAAGCGGATGCAGGCGTCGTCACTTTTTCGAAAGACGCCCGCGAATGAGCGAATAGAGCGACGGAAGTACGCAGAGCGTCAGCATCGTGGCGCTCAGGAGCCCGCCCATGACCACCGTGGCCAGCGGTCTCTGCACCTCGGCGCCGGTGCCGGTGGCGAGGGCCATGGGCAAGAAGCCCAGGGAGGCGACCACCGCGGTGGTGAACACCGGTCGCAAGCGCTCCCGGGCCGCGGCGAGGGCGGCCTCCCGTGGGGTCATGCCTTCGTCCTCGAACGACTGCGCCGCCGAGAGCAATACCACCCCGTTCATGGTGGCCACGCCGAAGAGCGCGATGAAGCCCACCGCCGCCGAAATCGAGAAGGGCATACCGCGCGCGGCGAGCGCCACCACGCCGCCACTGGCCGCCACCGGCACGTTGAGGAAGATGAGCGCCGCCGGAAGCGCGCGACGAAACGCGAAGTACAGCATGAGGAACACCGCCGCCAGGGTGAGCGGCACGATGATGGCCAGGCGCGTGACCGCACGCGAGAGGTTCTCGTACTGCCCGGCGAGGACGAAGTAGTAGCCGGGCGGACGCTCGATGGCGGCCAGGCGCTTCTCGACGTCGCCCACGAACGACGCGAGGTCGCGGCCGCGCACGTTGCTCTCCACCATGACCCGGCGCCGCGCTTGCTCCCGGCTCACCTGCGCCGGTCCGTCGTCGAGGCGCATCTGCGCCAGGCTCCGCAGCGGTACCGAGCGCCCGCCGTCGAGCGGGAGAAGTGTATCTTGCAGCGAACGGAGCTCCGGTTGCGGGGGCACGTCGAAGCGCACCACCACGTCGAAGCGCCGCTCGCCCACCGCCATGGTTCCCACCGTGCGACCCGCGCGCAGGGCCTCGATGGCCACCCGCAGCGACTCGGGCTTCACGCCGCTCCGGGCCATGCCCATGGTGTCCGGCTGCACGGTGAGCATCGTGAGTCCCGACACCGGCTCGGTACGCACGTCGGCGGCGCCGGGCACGCTGCCCACCGCCAGCTCGACCTCGTGGGAGAGGCGCACCAGCGTCGGCAGGTCGTCGCCGAAGACCTTGATGCCCAGATCGGTGCGAATGCCTCCCAGGAGCTCCTGCGAGCGCATCTCGATGGGCTGGGTGAAGCTGAAGAGCGTTCCGGGCAGGCTCTTGCGCAGCTCGGTCTCGAAGACGGCGATGAGACCTTCGCGGGTATTTGCGGTCTTCCAGGTGCTGCGGGGATTGAGCAGGATGAACACGTCGCTCTGCTCGACGCCCATGATGTCGGTGGCGACGTCGGGGCTTCCGGTACGCGACACCACGCGGCGCACCTCCGGATACGCACGCAGCGTACGCTCCACCGTCTCGGTGCCGAGCGCCGCTTCCGAGAGCGACACGCTGGTCGGGCGCGTGACCTGCACCACCAGATCGCCCTCTTCGAGCCGCGGTACGAACTCGGCGCCGCGACCCATGGCGAGGGCCACCGACGCCAGGACCATCACCAGCGCGAGGGTGGCCGACGCGATCGGCCGCCCCATGAACACCGCCAGCACCGGCTCGTAGGCCCGTCGAAGCAGGCGCACGAGAAAGCTGTCCTGGGCCGATACCTTCTTCACCAGCACCGCGGTGGCCACCGGAATCCAGGTGAAGGAGAGCACGAACGCGGTCCCCAGCGCGAAGAGCACCGTCCACACCATGGGGCGGAACATCTTGCCTTCGGTGCCCTCGAGGAGCAGCACCGGCACGTACACCAGGCCGATGATGAAGACGCCGAAGGCGATGGCGCCGAAGGTCTTGCTCTCGTGCACCAGCGCGTCCTTGGCCGTGAGCTTCTTCATCACCATCACGGTGAGGGTGCCTTCCACCACCACCACTGCGCCGTCTACCACCAGCCCGAAGTCCACCGCGCCGAGGCTCATGAGGTTGCCGCTCATGCCGAAGGCGTTCATGCACGCGAACGCGCCGAGCATGGCCAGCGGAATGGCGGAGGCCACCACCAGCGCCGCGCGCCCGTTGCCGAGGAACAAGAGCAGCACGACGACGACGATGAGCCCGCCCTCGAGCAGCGAGTGCTTCACGGTGCCGAGCACCCGGTCCACCAGCGCGGTGCGCACGTAGAACGGCTCGATACGCACGCCGGCCGGAAGACGCTGGCGAATCTCGGCGATGCGCGCCTCCACCCGAGGCACCGTCTGATGCGCGTTGCCGCCTGCCACCATCTGCACCATGGCGTACACCGTCTCGCCCTCGCCGTCGGCGGTGGCCACCGCCGAGCGAAAGGCGTCGCCCTCCTGCACCGTGGCCACGTCGCGCACCAGGACCGGCACGCCCCCGGTGCGCGTCTTCACCACCTGCCCGGCGATCTGCGGCACCGAGCGGTACTGGCCGTCGAAGCGCACCAGCACCTGATCCTCGCGACGCTCGAGCGCGCCACCGCCGGCGTTCTGACCGCCCCCCAGCAGGCTCGACTCCACTTCTTCTTGCGTCACCCCGAGGGCAAGCATGTCGGAGGGCCGCATGCGCACCTCCACCTGCTGGGTCTGTCCGCCCCAACCGTTCACCTCCACCACGCCTTCCACCGAGCGCAGCGAGTAGGCGATGTCCCAGTCGAAGAGCGTGCGCAGCTCGCGGCTGCCGTGCCCGGGCCAGGCCAGGGTGAAGTGGTAGATCTCCCCGAGCCCGGTGGTCATGGGGCCGAGGGCGGGCCTGCGTGCGGAGCTCGGTATCGCTTCGCGCGCCGCGGGAAGACGCTGGGATACCAGCTCGCGGGCGTAGGCCAGCTCCACGTCGTCCTTGAACACGATGGTGACCGCCGAGACCGCGCTGCGCGACGTGGAGCGGATGGTCTGCGCGCCCGGGAGCCCCGACATGGCGAGCTCGATGGGCCGGGTGACCAGCTGCTCCACCTCGAGCGGCGAGAGGCCCGGCGCGTTGGTGAGGACCTGCACCTGCACGTTGGTGATGTCGGGCACGGCGTCGACCGAGAGCTGGGCGTAGCCGCGCGCGCCGAGGATGGCGAGCAGCAGCACCAGGAGAAGCACCACCAGCCGGTGCGAGAGCGACCAGGAGACGACGCGCTCGATCATTCGGCGAGCTCCGCCCGGAGCAGCTCGCTCTTCAGGAGCACGGCGCCCACTACGACCACCGGCTCGCCCTGGGCCAGCCCCGCCTCGACGGCGGCGTACGCGTCGGTCCCCGGTCCCAGCCGCAACGCACGGAAGATGAACTCGCCCGGACCCTTTTGCACGAACACCCCGGAGACGCCCTTCACGTCCACCAGCGCCTCGCGGGGCACTGCAAGCGCTGCCTCGGCGGAGGTGGGGCGGTCGAGCTCCACGTCGACGAAGGCGCCGGGAGCGAGCCAGGCGCACGGGGCCTTGGGCACCACGCGAAAGGCGCGCGTGCGAGAGTCGGCATCGACGGTCCCGAGATCGCCGGTGACGGTCCCGGCGCAGCGGGCATCTCCCGCGGCGCGGGGACGGAGCACGGCCACGGTGCCGTTGGGCGGCAGCTCACGGGTCGTCTCCGGCAAGCGCACGAGCGCGGCCACCCGCCCCGGCGCCACGATCTCGAACAACGTGCGCTCGGGGACCACTGCGCCGCCGAGCACCGCCATGCGTTTTGCGACGAGCCCGTCGATGGGGCTGCGCACTGCGACCCGCGAGGTGGCCGCGTACTTGCCGTCCCCGGGCTCCGTGCCGCCGAGGGCCGCGAGCAAGCTCGAGGCAGCGGCCAGATCCGCGCGGGCGATGCGCGCCTCGGCGTTGGCCTC
The DNA here is from genome assembly GCA_013141295.1 of Polyangiaceae bacterium. Classification (GTDB taxonomy): domain Bacteria; phylum Myxococcota_A; class Polyangia; order Polyangiales; family Polyangiaceae; genus JABFRG01. The sequence goes on along the minus strand of JABFRG010000619.1, from coordinate 1,535 downwards.
GTCGAGAGCGTTCTTGCTCGTGGCCTGCTGCGCCTCCAGCTCCTTCTGCCGCGCCTCCTTGCGGCTCGCTACCTCGACCCGCGCCCGCGCCCGGATGACCTCGGCGACCACCCGAGCCACCTCCGGCGCATCCACGAAAGCCAGCACTTGCCCCTTCTTCACCGCGGCCCCCACCGGCACCTCGAGCGACGCGATGCGCCCGGCAACCAGGGAGCCGGCCTCCGCGTGCCCCAGCTCGTCGGAGACCGCTTCGCCGGGGAAGATGCGGGCGCCCACCAGATCGCGAAGCGCCGCCGGCATCACCTGCACCCTTCCCCGCTGCACCAGCGCCGGGTCGACGCGAACCGTGCTGGTCACGCTCGCAGCGAGAGAGGGCGCAGCCGCCGGTATCGCGACCACCGGAGCCGCCTTGCCGCTCGGCGCGGGCTCGCCTTTGCCGCACGCCAGCCCGAGCCCGAGCCAGAGCCCGAGCCCCAGCACATGAAGCGCCCTCATCGGTTCACCTCCCGGAGCTGTCCCGTGTAGTATGCAAGCTTCAGATCGGCCCGCCAAACCTCGGCGCAGGAGCGTGCGAGCGTCTCCTCGGCGGTGAGGAGCCTCTGCCGTGCCAGCAGCGCCACCGCCACGTCGGCGGTGCCGGTGTCGACCTGGACCTTGGCCAGACGCAAGGCCTCGCGCAGCGGCGGAATGGCGTTGGTCTCCAGCATCGCGCGCACCTCGCGCAGGTGCTCGATCTCGTGGAGCGAAAGCGCTACCTGCGCGCCGAGCTCTTGCTTGGCGCGGTGCACCTGGGCGGTGGCGCGGTCTTCCTCGGCCCTGGCCCGGGCGCGTTCGAAGGCTGCCGGGTCCACCACCGGAATGGGCAGCGTGAGAACGCCGAGCAGGACGGAGTCGCCGGTGCCTTCTCGCATGTAACTTACACCGATGCCCAGATTCGGCGCCAGCGTCGCCGAGACCAGCGACGTCTCTGCCTTGGCACTACTCTGGCGCGCGGTCAGGACCTGAAGCGCGGTGTTGCGGACCTCGGCCCCCCGAGCCCAGGCCGGCCCCACCGCCTGGATGCGCGGGGCCTCGGCGTACAGATCGCCCACCGGATCGAGCTCGGCGTCGGGCGCGCGCCCCAGGGCCACCCGCAGCTCGGCGGTGGCCTCGAAGAGCTGGCCTTCGGCCTCCACCAACGCCGCCCGGGCCACCCCCAGGTCTCCGTTCGCCATGGCGAGCTCGCTGGGCACGCTCACCCCGGCGAGGGCGCGCTTCTTGGCCACGTCGGCGAGCCCCTGCGCTTGCTCCAGCGAGAGGCGCCGCAGCCGGATGATCTCCTTCACCTCCACGCCTCGTGACCAGGCGATGGCCGCGCGCAAGGCGGCCTCCTCGCGCGCGCGCGCCACGTCCTTGGCCACCAGGTTGCGCTGGCTCTGCACCACGCCGGCGCGGGCCCCGCGCACATCGCCCAGATGCCCCGGAACAGTCACCATGGTCTGCAGCTCTGGCGTGACGCCCCCGTTCCACCGCGGCCCTGCCATGAGCGAGAGCTG
>JABFRG010000242.1 GCA_013141295.1 Polyangiaceae bacterium | reverse complement strand
GCCACATCCGTGTCCTTCATATCGACGCATTTCGATCGAACCGCCGCGCCGTGCAAGCTCAGACCTTCGCGTGCCGACGTTTGCAGTCACACGATCCATTGCCGCCCCGGCTGGATCTGCACCCAGTCGGGATAGGCTGCCGGCCAGGGCAACGGGTTTTGGTACTCTGCTTGGGGCCGCAGGGTCACGGCGACCGAGGTAACTCCGGACTCGTGTTGCGAGTCACCGCCATCCAGGTGGAGATGGAACCACGTCGCGGTGGCCGTCTGACCGGCTGTAGACCCATCATCGCAGCCTACAAAGAAGTAGCTTGCGCCCGCTGCGACCTCGCTCGGGTCGACCGGGTGCTCAACGGGCGCGAACCCAGAGTATGTGCAGGTACGAACAGGTCCCGTTCCTTCGCGGAACTGCAGTACAGCGCTCTGGTTTCCTGCGTTTCCAATGAGTACGGGCAGCGAGTCCGGAATGGCAAACGCCGGTGCGCCTCCACCAAAGGCTGCAGTCCCGAGGTCGCCGTCGTCGAATGAACTTGGCGAGTACCGGCGTTCTGCCGCCAGGCTGACCGAGGAGCTGGATATGAGTCCGGTGGAGCACATCTGCCCACTGACAACTCCTTGGGTCGCGACCCAAGGAGTCATTGGAGCATCCGTGTGACCCGAGCAGCCAGCGACGACTGTGCTGAACACAAGGCCGAAGGCGAACAGAAACACTGCCCCAAGCGGCAACGACGAGAGTACAGCGGCTCGACCACTCTGCGGCGCGCGAACGGACCCAGCAGGCGCATTTGCGCCGCCCCTCCCCTGAATTTTCATCGTATTCTTATCTGCGATGCTCGACCCGAGCACAATCAACAAGTTGGTGACGATCTTGTGACGGTCGGGCCGTCCACACCGGCGCGACAAGCGACAAAAACCGAACGGCGGACGACTGTCGTCTTCCGCCGCTCCTACTACATCGTTGGGCACGACCGGCGCGCTCAACGTCGGGGCGCCGTGACCGGCGCCCCTCTCCGCGAATCGAGCGCGACCAGCGCGCTTGATTCGTTACTTCACTTGTCGGCCCAGACGATCCACTTGCCGGTGGTTGCCCACTTGTCGTTGGCGTCCTTGAAGGCGCCGACGTAGGTCGCGTTGGCGTCGAAGAATCCGTCGCTCGGCGGGGTGGCGCCGGCCACGGTGGCGGCGGGGCCGAACACGGGCTTGTTGGCATCGAAGGGCGCGCCGAGCTTCGGGTCGGTCCAGGCGTTCTTGCTGGCGGCGTTCTTGAACCAAGCCACCTCGTCGAAGGCGCCGTCGTTGTCCTTGTCCGGAGCGGTGGCGCCGGTTTCCGGATAGTTGATGAAGTCCACCACGGTCGGGCCTACTGCGCCGAAGAAGAGGGCGTTCTGCAGGCTCAGGGCGCCATTCGTCGCATTCGTCGCGGTAGCGACATCGCGGACGTCGATGCTCGACTGGAAGCCCTGGATGAGCACGTTGCGGTAGGTGCCGGTGGAGTTGCGGCGGATCAGCATGCCGTACTGCGCGCTGTCGACCATCTTGTTCTTGCCGATGATGGTGGCGTTGTATACGGTCGGGTTGGTAACCGGGGTGTTGAGCGAGCCCGCGGCGTCGTTGTCGCTCTCGAAGCCGTTGTCCTCACCGGGGTGGTTCGGATCCTGCTGAAGCACCAGGAACTGAAGCTTGCCGGAGAAGCCGTTGTCGAAGTCGAAACCGTCGTCCTGGTTGTACTGGCAGGCGAGATACTTGCCATTCACGGTGCCGCCGAACCACTCGAAGCAGTCGTCGAGGGCGTGGCGAACCTGCACGTGGTCCAGGCGGGTGCCGCGACCGACACCGGCGAAGGTGATGCCGTTGACCTCGTTGTCGGGCGAGAGAACGACGCCCGCGTACTCGACGCGCACGTAGGAGAGGACGCCGCTGTTGTCCTCGGGGTCGGTGCCGCCGAACGAGGTGCTGTTGCCGTTCTTGAGGATGCCTTCGACGCTGCCGGTTCCGCCCGGGTAGTTCACCGGCGCTTTGCCCAGGATGACGAGACCGCCCCAGTCGCCTGCCTTCTTCTGGCCTTCGGCCGCCTGGCTCGTGAAGACGATGGGCTCGTCGGCGGTGCCTTCGGCGATGATCTTCGCGCCGGTCTCCACGAGGAGAATGGCCTTGGAGGCGTTGTCGCCCTTGATGGTGGTGCCCTTGGCGATGGTGAGGGTCGCGCCGGACTTGACCTCGACCAGGCCCTTGAGGAGGTAGTCCTTGTCGGAGGTGAGGGTGCGGCTGGCGGTGATCGGAGCCGAGATCTCCTCTTGCTGCTTCACGCCGCCGCTGGACCCGCTGGACCCGCTGGAACCGGACGAACCTGAAGAACCGCCCGAGCTGCTGGAGGAGGGCGTGATGGTCTTCTTGTCGCCGTCGTCGCTGCAGGCGGCGAGGAGGCCGAGAACAAGCGTACCGAGAAGCGAGAATTTGGCGCTACGAGACATCGGAAGAGCTCCTTGTGGAAGTGCTGCGGTGCTTATGCCGACCGGTGGTCACGGACCGGGGGCCGTTGTTCGACATCGACGGAGACGTTTCGTGTCGCCGCCGTGACGGTCAGTAGGTGTACGAGGCAGAGACCCAGAGCGTCTGCCCGAGGGTGTATCGCTCGGTGTAGGGGGCCCCGGAACCATCGCCCTGAGTGAATCGGACCGGCGCGTTCAGGAGATTCTCGATTGAGGCCTTCACGTCGACGTGCTCGCCGATAGATTGCGCGACAGAGGCGTCGAGGATGTGGCGCGGTTGTTCGTAGAAGTCCGGCAGCCCGGCGTATCCGACCTGAGAGACGCGCGGACCAGCGACGTTGTAGAGCACGCGAGCGCGCGTCTTCGTTTTTGCGTGCTCCCAGTCGAGGGACAGATTCATCACGTAAGGCGACTGGCCCGCGAGCGGACGGGACGTATTGGTGAGCAAGAGCTTCTTCTCGGGTGAAATCTCCACCTGGGAATACAGGAGGGTCAGGTTGCCGATGAAGGTGAACTCCTTCAGAAGGCCGGTCGCGAACCCGAGATTCTTTCGTGCTTCTAGTTCGACTCCCGCGTTGGTTGCGCCGTCGGCGTTCGCGAACGTGATGATGCCCGCCCCCGTGGCGCGCACGGTCGGCTCGATGGGCTTCTCGAACTTCTTGTAGAATACGCTGACCGCCAGCACTTCCGACGTGCTCGGATAGAACTCGAATCGTGCGTCGAAGTTCGTGATTTGCGTGCGGTCGAGCTCGGGGTTGCCAAGCTGCTCTCGCGCGCCAAGGAACTCTGTGAAGATGACCGGAGCGAGCTCGCGCAGCTGGGGACGGGCCACGGTGCGAAAAGCCGCAGCGCGCACTGTCGACTTGTCGCCGAGCTTCACGATGGCCACGGCGGACGGGAGCCAGTCCGTTCGATTCAGGTGCGAGGACGCGTCCGCCGCGACCGCGGAGAACGGGTCGTAGGTGTCGACCGTTTGCTGTGACGACTCGATGCGCTCGCCGACGACGATGCGCAGGTTGCGGAGCAGACTCAGGTCTGCCATCGCGTACGCGGCATATGTGTTGTACTTGGCCGCGTAGGAGTCGGTGGCCTTCGTGTCGTCGGTGAGCAGGATGTTGCCGTTGTTGATGTTCTCGTCGGTGAAAACATCGTTGGGTCGCCGGCTAAGTGCTCCCTGATTGGTGGCGTTGGGCTGGGGGACGAAGCGCAGTCGCCTTGCGTCGAAGCTTCGACTGCGAAATGAAAGGAGCCCGCCGAACTTCAACGAGCGGGGCCGCTCCGGGTCCTTGCCGAGCGGCTGGGTATAGTCGAGTCCGATCGCGCGGCTCGTCTCGCCCTGACCGGCGTAGTAGTGCTGTCCGCTCTGGGAGCTGTCGCGTAGCTGACCCGACTCCAGATTGAAGACCGTCTCCCGAAGGTTCGGGTCGTCTGCTGTGGCCCTTGCGTACAGGGCGCGCCATTCGAGCACCGACGAGCTCAACTCGCGGAAGCGGTGCTCGCCGCGGAGTTGGCCGTAGCCGAGCCCCCGGGCCTGAAACCGAAGGCGTTCGTCCCGGAGGCGAAATTGGCCCTCGCCATTGAGGCCAGTGATGAGTCGGCCTTCCTTGTCCGCGTTGCGGCTGTAGAGACCGGTCGCGATGATCTTGTGGTTCTCGTTGAAGGTGTAACCAAGCTGCCCAATGCCGCTCCAGGTGACCGAGTCCGTGCTCTGCACGTAACCGTAGTCGTTCCGTTGTCGGAGCGGCTCGTCGGCCCGCAGCGCAGGGTCGAACGTCGCAAGCAACCCATCGCGGCGCGTCTGGAACTTTCTGGAGTACGAGGCGCCTGCGAGGAAGCCCAGCGAGCTCGATTTGCCGGTCTTGAAGGAGTTGCCCAGTACGAAGCTTCCATTGCCATTGGGGAGCGAGAAGGCGGGCTCGGTTTCCATGGGGCCGTTGACTGCGCGTCCATACGCCGTCAAGTCTCGGCGCTGGCCTGTGACGGGGTCGATGGCCGAAAGCCGTTCCTGAGGAATCTCCTTCGGAACCTTCCTTCCGCCGTCGTCGAAGCCCAGGAAATCCAGCGAACCACCGGGGTACGAGAGCCGATCGCGGAAGGTGGTATTGGTGTTGAAGCCCAGGCCGAAGTTGCCGATGAACAGGAACTTCTGCGGAATCTCGCGGGTGTGAATGTCGAGCATGCCGCCGGCGAAGTCGCCCGGCATGTCGGGGGTGAAGGTCTTCTTCACCGTGAGGTCGGAGAGCACCAGCGTGGGGAACATGTCGAGAGGCACCGCCTGGCGGTCCGGCTCCGGGCTGGGGAGCGGCGACGAGTTCAGCATGGCGCCCATGTAGCGATCGCCGAGGCCGCGCACGACTACGTACTTGCCGTCCACCACGGTGGCGCCCACCACGCGGCGAATGGCGTCGGCGGCGTTGCGGTCGGGCGATTTGGCAATCTCCTGCGCGCCCACGGCGTCGGACGCAGTGGCGGAGTTCTTGCGCAAGAGGAGCTGCGTGCTGGTGCTCGCGCGCTCGACCTCGGCTTCCACCGCCACGCTCTCTTCGGTGGCGTTGCTGTCGGGCTGAAGCGAGATATCCAGGCGGGCAATGCGCCCGGCCACCACGCGCACGTTCTTCACGCGCACCGGCTTGTGGAGATCGTACACCACGCGAATCGCGTAGAAGCCGGGCGGGAGCTCCAGCCGATAGCGACCTTCGAGATCGCTCGAGGTCGTGACCTTCTTCCCGACCACCGTCACCTGGGCGTCGAGCAAGGTCTCCTTGTCGCCGCCGGCGCTGCGAAGCACGCCCCACACCACGCCCTTGCCGGCCGCCGGCTGCTTGGTCGGGTCCACCGCCGGGGTGTCGGAGACGTCCTCGGCTTCCGCCGCCGGATCGGGCGTAGCGGGTGCTGCAGGCGTTGTCGGGGCAGCCGGCGCGGTGGGCTTCTCTTGGGCCTGGGCCGCCAGCGGCGCAAGGCAGATCGCGACGATCAAGCCGCTCGTGGGGAGCGCTCGGGGAAAGAATGTGGAGTGCATGGGAGCTCTGGGCCCTAGGGCGTCACTTTTTCGGTGAGAATGGCAATCGTGGTGGCGCCGCCCCCGCGCGCGATATCCATGGCTTCGACGGCGTTCGCGTATGGCGTGCCGTCTTCCGCATCGAAGTAGACGACCTTGTCGCTGCGCGCCGCCACCAGGCGCCGCACGCGATCGCCCAGCTCGGCCTTGTCGAGCTCCGTCTGGTTCACGAAGATGCGGCCGTCTTTGCGCACCGTGAGCACCAGGCTGTCGTTGGGCGCGTTGCTGGGGGGCGCCACCGCGTCGTCCTTCTTCGGAAGGTTCAAGGCGAAGGTCTTGCTCAGGAGCGGCGTCACCACCATGAAGATGATGAGGAGCACGAGCACCACGTCCACCAGCGGCGTCACGTTCATCTGCGGGGTGGCGCGACCTTTCTTGTCGTCACCCGCGGCGGCCATACCCATGGCTTATTCCTCTTCGTCCTTGGCGCCTTTGCGCTTTTGCACCATGAGCGAGCATCCGGTGATGCCCTGGCCCTGGACCATGGCGAACATGCTGCGGGCGCGCTCGTAGGGAATGGTTCCGTCGCCCTTGATGACCACGCGGCGGCTCGGATCCTTCACGTGCACGTCGGCCAGGCGCGCCGGGAGCGAGTCCTCGGTCACGACTTCCTTCTCCCAGAACACCGAGCCGGAGCCGCCGAGGGTGATGGTGATGGGGTCCATCTTGCCCTTCTCCGACTTGTCGGTATGGGCCACGCCGGGGAGCTCCACGCGCTCACCGTGCTCGAGGGCCGGCGCGATGACCATGAAGATGATGAGGAGCACCAGGACCACGTCGACCAGCGGCGTGACGTTGATCTCCGGCTTCGCGTCGGTGCGCGCCTTGGGGGCGGTGGGCACCGCGTGGGTGAAGCCGTAGTGGCCCTTGCCCGCCGGTTGTCCCTTGCCGCCCAGATCGCGCACCGAAGAGGTGCGCGATCGGCGATCACTCTGCGGCGGCTTGGAGGTCGTGAGAGGCGCGGTGGCCATACTTGTTCTCCAGTTCGTCGATGAGCTCGCCACTGGCGCGCGCCAGAGAGCTTTCGATGCCCGAGATCTTGGCGTTGAGTTGGTTGAAGAGGAGCACCGCCGGAATGGCCACCAGGAGGCCGAGGGCCGTCTCCACCAGCGCTTCGGCGATACCCGCAGACACCGAGCCGAGACCACCGGAGCCGGTGCTGGCGATGCCCTGGAAGGCGGTGATGATGCCGACCACGGTGCCGAGCAGACCCACGAACGGCGCCACCGAGCCCACCGAGGCGAGGACGCCGAGGCCGCGTCGCAGCTCACCCCCCACGGCTTCCTTCTGACGCTCGGCTTCGCGCCGGGCCAGCTCCACCGGGGGCAGCTCGCCCTCTTCTTCGCGCATCATCTTGCGCAGCACCGGAGAGACGATGCGGGCGAAGGGCGAGACCTTGTGCTCCTCGGCCATGGTCTGCACGGTCTGGAACTGGCCGCGCTCGAGGAGCGGCGCCACGGTGGCGAGGAACTTCTGGGTCGTGGCCTGGCCGCGCAGGATGGCGATCCAGCGTTCGACGACGACGGCGAGGCTCATGGCCGCCATGAGCAGGAGGAAGGCCGCGACGACCTTGCTCATCAAACCCATGCTGGCCCAGATGTGGAGGGGACTGAATGACATTGCGAGCTCCTATTGCGTGCGCAGCTTGAAGGGGACTTTGACGATGCGACTCATCCGCATCGGCTTTCCGTCGACGGTGCCGGCGGTGAACTTCCAGGTTTTGACCATGGCCATGACCACGTCGTCGAAGAGCGGGTGACCGCGGACGATCTTCACGTCGGTGACGCTGCCGTCG
>JABFRG010000311.1 GCA_013141295.1 Polyangiaceae bacterium | reverse complement strand
CACCAGCGGCTCGTCGTCGAGGACCGACAGCATCTTCCCGAGGAAGCCGTAGCGCTCGCCGTAGCGACGGATGGCGCCGAGAATGGCGCCCTTCTGCGGCAAGGTGCGGCGCAGCTCCACCGAACGAGAGAGGCAGGCCATCGCCCCGCGCTCCAGATCGTAGTAGCCCTCCGGCAGCTCGAATTCGTCGTCCCCGTCCGGCACCGTGCCCAGCAGCGCCAGCAGGTGATCGAAGACCGCCGGTGGGAACGCCGCCGGCGAAGCGCCGCTCTCCACGAGCGCGCCGGCCAGGATGGCGATGGGCCCAAGCCGTTCTGGCGGATGCCCGCGCAACACCGACTCCAGCGCCGAAAGGAGGAGCTCGCGCCGGTCGAGGGGCGCGTCGAGCGCGCCGCGGTAGTACGCACCGGTCGCGGCGTACACCTGCTCCGTGTCGTCTGCGCGCAGCGCATGATCGAGGTCGGCTACGAGAGATTGCACGCCGCCAGCGTATCACGCGTCCGCGCCGGCTTTTGCCCCGGAACACGACGCTTTTTGCCTCTCCTCCGCGGTCCGTACTAGGCTGCCCCGTTCGATGCCGCGTCCGGTCCTCAGCTTGGTGCTCCCGGTCTTCAACGAAGAAGACGTGATTCCGGAGCTGCGCACGCGCCTCGAGGCCTTCTTGAAGGACCTCGACGTCGCATCCGAGGTGGTGTTCGTGGACGACGGCTCGAGCGACCGCTCGTGCGAGCTCCTGAAGGTGGCCTGCGCCGAGGATGCGCGCTTCCGGCTGGTGTCGTTCTCGCGCAACTTCGGGCATCAGCGGGCCATCACCGCGGGCGTGGATTTCGCGCGCGGCGAGGCGGTGGTGGTGATGGACGCCGACCTGCAGGATCCGCCGGGCGTGGTCCTCGAGATGGTCGAGAAGTGGCGCGAGGGCTACGACGTTGTCTACGGCCGACGGCGCCATCGCGAAGGCGAGACGTTCTTCAAGCTGGTGACCGCGAAGATCTTCTACCGAGTGTTCGCCGCCATGATTCCCATCGAGGTGCCCCTCGACACCGGCGACTTCCGGCTCATGAGCCGCCGCGTGGTGCTCACGCTGCGCGGCCTGCGAGAGACCCATCGCTTCGTGCGCGGGCTCGTGGCCTGGCTGGGCTTCAAGCAGACGGCGGTGCTGTACGATCGGCCGGGCCGCTTCGCCGGGGAGACCAAGTACCCGCTGCGGAAGATGCTGCGCTTCGCCGTCGACGGCATCACCTCGTTCAGCATCCTTCCGCTGCGCTTCGCGGCGTATCTCGGGGTCTTCATCAGCATCGCCGCCATCGGCTACGCCGCGTGGGCGGTGTACGCCAAGTACGTGCGCCACGACGCGGTGCAGGGGTGGACCGCGCTGGTGGTGCTGGTGGCGCTGCTGGCCTCGGTGCAGCTCCTGATGATCGGCGTGCTGGGCGAGTACATCGGGCGCATCTACGAAGAAGTGAAGCGCCGGCCCCTCTACGTGGTCAAAGAGAAGGTCAACGTCGAGGCCGACGACGACGCGTAGGCCTCGGCGGGCGCGAAGAGAATCTTCCCCGTAAACGTGGCCGTGCCCGTCCGTGCCCGAAAAAAGCGCCCCGGGTGAGCAGACCAAACACCTCGGTCACCGTGCAGCGGGCCACCTCCGCACGGGGACCGAGAATCGAGAGCGGGCACGGGCACGCGTACGGCCGAGCGGAGTGACCGATCGACACGCGTAGCGGCGTCACCGGTTCGGGTGACGTATCGGGTGTCGCGATACACCGAGCCCGGATACACCCCTGATACAGCGGCGATACGCCGCTGTATTTGCCGAGAAATACGCAGTCGCGACGCAGGCACGGCGGTTGCGTTAGCCCCATCACCGCCCGCGAGGGCCGCGACGCGAGATGGGCTCGTGCAGCGGACCGGGACGCGGGCAGGTGCAGAGGAGTGTTTCGTCCATGCAAATGAAGCTCGTCGCCGTCGCCGCCGTGGTCACCGCGGGTCTGTTCGCCGCCACCGCACGCGAGGCCTCGGCCGCGCCCATCCTGGGCGCCAAGGAGTACGGTCAGTCTTTCGCCCGCAGCGCCTACAAGGGCGACTTCGGTGCAAGCTTCGAGGTCGGGGCCAAGGCCTACGCCAACGACTACGCGCAGCTCTGCGCCACCAGCGACCCCGGCTACCAGTGCGGCGGCATGGCGGTGGGGTTCGTACAGAACATCTGTCGGTCCGTCTACACCATCATCAACGGTCGCTTCTGCGCCCAGAACGTGGGCACCAAGATGGGCTTCGGCGCCTACGGCGGAGCCGAGGCCGATGTGCGCCTCTTCGGCAAGGACCTGGAGATCTTCGACCTCTCCGCCGACGCCAAGGTCGAGCCCGACGCGATCACCACCGGCTACGGCATCTACGTGGCCGGCGCGAAGATCTCCGGGTACCGCTCCGGCGCGCACTTCGAAAAATCGGTGCCGCTGGCGGAGCGCACGCTGGTCAAGGCCTCGAGCACGTTCATGCTCGGCCCCATTCCCATCGCCGTGCAGGCGCGCGCGGTGGGCAGCCTGGGCATCGACTTCACGCTCGACGGCGGCACCGCGCAGGTGACGGCGACCGCCGAGCCCTGGGCCCAGGTGGACGGCGTGTTCTCCGCGGGCATCGGCGTGTCCGGTGTGAGCGCGGGCATCGAAGGTGACCTGCTCCTGGCGCGCGTGGGTGTGCCCGGCACCGGCAAGATCGTGTGGCTCGGCGAGAAGAAGTTCAGCTACGAGGCCTCCCTCGACCTCTCGCTGAAGACCCTGGACGGAAGCGTCTCGCTCTACGCCGAAGGGCTGGGGCACCGCGCATCGTGGGAGATCGTGAGCTGGAACGGCCTCGACTGGAGCTGGAACCTCGGACGGAAGACCGGCGCCTTCGCGCTCTGAGCTCGCCCCGGTCCCCTCGATTTTTCTCTCACCTGGAGTCATGCTCGTGAATCAGAAGCTCGCTGCTGCTGCCGTTGCCGTCGTCGTAGGTGCCACCGTCACGTACTGGGCGCTCCCCCGCGCCTCCGATCTATCGGGACGCGTGCAGGATGCATCTGCATCGCCCAGGCTCTCCGCCGCCAGCGTGCCGGTGGCTCCGGTGAAGGCCCGCGGAGGTCGCGATCTCGCGGCTGGTCGCACCTTCGTCTACGACGTGGCCGCGAGCCGAACCATGGGGGCGCCCGGCGCCGCCCCCAGCGTGGCCACCGACATCCGCGGCACCCTCTCGTTCACCGTGGTGGGCGCGGCGGAGGAGGGCGCTGCGCTGCGGGTGGTGCTCGCGTCTCCGTCGCGTACCGATCGTCCGGTGCGCGCCGGGGCCGACGTGGCCACCCTGGGGACCCCGTTCTTCGTCGTCATGGGCGAGAGCGGCGCCATCACCGGCTGGTACTTTCCCCGGGCCATGCCCGGCGAAAGCCGAAGGCAGCTGCGATCCATCGTCTCGGGCATGCAATGGGTGGCGGGCGAGGGGGCGACCTGGGATAGCCCGGAGCTCGACGAGGCCGGCCAGTACGTGGGTCGCTACCAGCTCGACGGAACCTCGGTGACCAAGTCGAAGCTCCACTACGACCTGGTGCGCACGCCCCAGGGGTTGGTGCCGGTGGCCACCGTCGGCAAGTACGAGCTCGGGGGCGCGACGCGCTTCGCGATGGGCGCGGGTGACGGCGGCTGGCCGTCCAGCGTGGACGAGGACCTCACCACCACCGTGTCGTTCCAGGGGGGGCGCCTCGGCCTCTCCGCCAAGATGCGCGCGCGGCTGGTCTCCTCCGGCGAGGACCGGCAGTACCTCGGCAGCTTCGAAGTGGCGCGCCCCTCCTTCGACCCCGACACCGACGCGCTGGCCGAGGACGCGGCGCTCGCGCTCCGCAACGCCGATCGCGGATTGGTGCAAGGTGCAAGCTTCGGGGGACTGGTGGGCGACTACGAGGCGAGCACCGAGCACAAGGGCCGCGCCCGGGCAGTGGCGCGGCTCGGCGCGCTCATGCGTACCAGTCCGGAGAGCGTCCGCGAGGCACGTGCCCGCTTGCTCGCCAAGGACACCAAGGAGGCCACCGGGCGCGCGCTGGCCTCGGCGCTCGGAGCCGCTGGTACCAAGGAAGCGCAGCAGGCGCTGGCCGATGCCCTTGCCAGCAAGGACGTGCCCGTTTCGGTGAAGAACGACGCGGCCATCTCCCTCGGCCTCACCGAGAACCCCACCGCCGAGGCGCGCACCGCGCTCAAGGGCGCCATGACCCAGAGCTCGGACGTTTCGCAGACGGCGGCGCTGGCGCTCGGCAACATGGCCGGCTCGCTGGCCAAGGAAGGACAGGACGCCACGGACATCGTGGACGATCTGCTGGCCAAGCTCGCCGCCGCCACCACGTCCGAGCAGAAGGTGCTGTTCCTCGACGCCCTCGGCAACACCGGCGACGCCCGCGCTCTCCCGGCCATCCGCGCGCACCTGGCAGAAGGCGATGCGAGCGTGCGACTCGCGGCCACCGCCGCCCTGCGCTTCCAGAAGTCCGACGAGGTGGACCCCACGCTCGCGCTCATGGTGCGCGATCCCGAGGTGCTGGTGCGCAAAGCAGCCCTCTCCGCCATGTCGCAGCGCCCGGTGCAGAAGAGCCTGGTGGGGCTCCGGCACGTGGTGGAAAACGAGCCGGTGAAGGAGCTCCGCAAGACCGCCATCCGCATCCTCGCGCGGGCCATGGATACGGTGCCGGAGGCGGAGCAGATCCTCGCCTGGGCTGCCCAGCACGACGCCGACCCGGAAGTGAAGAAGGCCGCCGAAGACGCGCTGTCGCGTCCCAAGTGACGTCAACGAGCTTTGGTGGGGGCCGCCGCGTGGTCGGCGGCGGTCTCCGGAACGAAGTGTCGCAGGTTCCACGAATGCACGAAGAGCTCTCGTTCGCGTCGCCGTTCGTCGAGGCCCATCTTGCCCGCCAGGGAGAGGGGGATGCTCACGATGAGCAGGTTGAGCACCGCAAGAATGGTGAGCGTCATGGCGGGCGACGTGAAGTGCATGAGCCGCGGGTGGACGATCATGAGCCCGTCGCGGAACGTGTACGAAGGCGGCACCAGGCCCGAGAGCTCGAGCGCCAGCGGAATGCCCACGGTGGCGAGCGACAGTCCGAGAGCGATGGCGCGCTGCGAGCGTCTGGCGAACACCATGGTGTAGGTCATCCCGTTCGCGGCGGCCCAGCCGGGAATGAGCACCAGCGGGCCGAAGAGCCCGGAGAGGCAGCCGAGGGCTGCGGTGGAGAGCACGACCACCGCCATGGCCAGCTTGGGCCCACTCGCCACCCGTACCGGCACGCCCGCCTCCAGCGCGACCAGGGCGAGCATGATTCCCACGAACGAGGCCAGCAGGATGGGCTCGCGAATCCCGGCAAGCCAGATGGCGGGTACCAAGAATAGCCACAGGGCATAGACCAACAAACCCACCTTGCGCCCCTCGTCGTGGGTCGCAACCTGGCGTCGCTCGAGCTCGGTGGTGCCCTCGGTGGGCAGGTCCTCGCTCGGGTACAGCAGGAGCTCGCGCATGAGACTCCGAGCGCCCTCGTGCACGGGATCCAGCGTGAGCGCCTTGCTCGACTCCCGAATCGCCGTCTCGCGGTTCTCGCGCGGCGCCGCGCGCAACCCTTCGCCGCGAAAGGCTCCCAACGCCGCTCGCGCCTTTCCGGCATGCTCCTCCGCCAGCTCCCGTCGACGGGCTCGGTCGCGATCGCCATCCAGGTGCGCCTCGATGCCTTCGAACAGAGCACGAGCCGACGCGAGCCGATCTTCTGCGGCGAAGGCCGTCGCCGCCAGGCAGAGCTGGTCCAGGTCTTCGGGGACGGCTCGATGGGGGGCGCGTCGTGCCGGGCTTCCGTCGACGCCCGCGCGGGCCACACGCATCATCTCCTCGGCAGTGCTCACGGCGATGAACCGCTCCGCCGTGAGCACCTCGAAGAGCATGATCCCCAGCGAGTACACGTCGGTGCGCGCATCGAGCGCCTCTCCGCGGAGCTGCTCCGGGGCCATGTACCCCACGGTGCCCGATATCGTGCCCAGGGCCGTCTGGGGACCTCCCTCCACGAGCGGTTTCCCGCTCTCGCCGAGCTCCGCGCCGCTCTCGCCCGCAGCGTCCGACGCCACCTTGGCGATGCCCCAGTCGAGGACGTACACCTCGCCATACGCGCCCAGCATGACGTTCTCCGGCTTCAGGTCTCGGTGCAGCGCGCCGCGCTCGTGGGCGTATTGAACGGCCAGGCACACCTGTCCGAGCGCTTGCAGCAACTTGCGTCGGGTCACCGACACGTCGCCTGCGCGGTGCCGCACCACGAGCTCTTCCAGCGTGTCGCCGCGCACGCGCTTCATGGTGAAGAACGGGACGCCGGCGGGCGAGACGCCGAAGTCGTACACCGGGACGATAGCCGGGTGCTCCAGCTGCCCTTGAATCTTGGCCTCGCGCTCGAAGCGTAGCCGCAGATCCGGCCTTCCCAGGTGCACGCGACGGATGAGCTTCGCGGCCACCTCGCGCCCGATGCGTGTATCGCGCACCAATCGAACCTCGCCCATGCCTCCCTCGCACAGCACGCGGCCCATGGTGTAGCGCGCGTCCAAGAGCCCGTCGCCCCCGGGCGCCTCCGGGTGCTCGTCGTCGATGCGAACGAACGAGACTCCGCTCTCCTGTACCTGTCCCAGCGGGCCCACCGCCGTGTCGGCCGACTCCAGGGGCAGGGTTCCGGGCGATCCCGGCTCGGTCTTTCCAGCGCTAGAGGGCGAGTCGGACATGGTGGCGAATTATGACAGGAAGTGGACGCCCGTGCCGCCAGCCGCACTCCCTGCGAACCCTTCTCTCGCGCCGCTGGCTCTCACGTGACGAGGTGAATTCGATGGATGCTCTGGTGGTCTCGTTTCCGGGTGGAAAACGCGTCGACGTGCAGGTCGGACCCTTCGTGGTGCACACCGACCAGCCGGTCGACGCGGGCGGGGAGGGCACCGCCCCGGGGCCGTTCGATCTCTTTCTGGCCTCCCTCGGCGCGTGCGCGGGCATCTACGTCCTGGGCTTCTGCCAGGCGCGCGGCTTGGCAACCGAGGGCCTGACGCTCCGTCAGCACGTGGAGCTCCACCCGGAGACGCACCTCCCGATGGCGATTCGCCTGGAGCTCACGCTGCCGCCGGATTTCCCCGAGAAGTACCGGGTGGCGGTGGTGCGCGCAGCGGAGGGATGCAAGGTCAAGAAGACCATTGCAGCGGCACCTTCCGTGGAGGTGGTGCTCTGCTAGCCCGGATGATTCATGGGCCGGCAGGCGAATGGCACGAGGCGCGGGAAAGGCGGGTGCACGCCGGATCGCAGACCCGAGACGGACTGTTGTTCCTTCGC
>JABFRG010000583.1 GCA_013141295.1 Polyangiaceae bacterium | reverse complement strand
GCTCTTCTGATCCTTCGGCGCCTCGGTGGGCTCCGGCGTGTCGGCGTAAGCGGCCGGCTTGACGTCCGTCGCAAGCGTGGTCGACGTGGTGTTGGTGGTGCCGCCGTTGGTCGCAGGCGTCGTCGTGCCGCCATTGGTCGCAGGCGTCGTCGCGCCGCCATTGGTCGCAGGCGTCGTCGTCCCTCCCGCGGTTGCCGGGGTGGTCGTCGCGCCGGTCGTCGTCGTCCCGCCGTTGGTCGCAGGCGTCGTGGTCGCTGCGGTGTTCTCGGTGGGCGCGGGGGCCGCGTTGGTCGCGGTGCCATTGTTCGGCGGCGGAGCGTTCACGACACAGCCGGTGAGCACCAGGCCCAAGCAAACAAAGCGCTTCATATTCATCTCCTCGATTGCGGTCACAGGAACACGTTCGTGGGGCATATTGCCTCGGTCGTCCTCGAAGACAAGCGAAAGCGCCGCGTAGCTCAGCGGTAGCGGGACTCCCTTCTCTCCCTGACGCGACGCGGTACGCTGGGTCGATGGGCCCACGCTACCGCGCGCTTCTCGTCGTCACTCTCGCTGCGTGCAATCGATCGGAAAAGGCCGACGCCGGTGCGGCGCCGCCCGAGAGCACCGCCGTCAGCGGACTGCCGACCATGGGCGCCATCGCCCCGCCCCCCGCGGTCGAGGCCACCAAGCCCAAGGATCCGGCCCCTGCGCAGGTGGCCTACAAAGGCAGCCCCCAGGTCGGCCCTTGCGACGACGATCGCGGCTGTCAGGTCTACAACCACTGCGGCACGTGTCGCCCGCTGCGGAAAGGCGTGAACGTGGCCGACCCGCGGTGCGACGAGATGGTGGCCGAAGACGGCTGCGCCGGACATCGCGCGGGCTGCAACACCGCAACGCGAACCTGCGTGGTGCGCTGACCCACGGTCGGCCGGTGCCCGCTGTGCTAAGTCAGCCTCGTCATGTCGGGTGAGTCGCACGAGCATCACGCGCCCAGCGCGCAGCCAGCCTCGATTCCGCAGTTCCCCCCGGAGCTGCCGATCTCGTCGCGCGTGCACGACATCGCCACCGCCATCAACGATCACCCGGTGGTCATCGTGGCCGGCGCCACCGGCTCCGGCAAGACCACGCAGCTGCCGAAGATCGCCCTGGCCATGGGTCGCGGCACGGAGAAGATCATCGGCGTCACCCAGCCCCGTCGCATCGCCGCCACCAGCGTCGCCGCCCGCGTCGCCAGCGAGCTCGGCAGCCCGCTCGGCACCGACGTCGGCTACCAGGTTCGCTTCGACGACCACACGTCGCCCGCCACCTACGTGAAGTTCATGACCGACGGCATCCTGCTGGCGGAAATCCAGGGCGATCGCCTGCTGCGCAAGTACGACACGCTCATCATCGACGAGGCCCACGAGCGCAGCCTCACCATCGACTTTCTCCTGGGGTGGCTCAAGCGCATCTTGCCGGAGCGGCCCGACCTGAAGGTGGTGGTCAGCTCGGCGACCCTCGAGACCTCGCGCTTCTCCGAGTTCTTCGACGGCGCGCCGATCATCCAGGTGGAGGGCCGCACCTATCCGGTGGAGGTGCTCTACGAACCTCCGCCCGACGATGTGGACCTCGCCACCGCGGTGGGTGACGCAGTGGCCAACGTCACCGCCCTCGACCCCCGCGGCGACATCCTGGTGTTCCTCCCCGGCGAGCGCGAGATCCGCGAGGCCGAGAACGAGCTCCGGGCCCGCAATTTGCGGCACACCGTGGTGCAGCCGCTCTACGCGCGGCTCTCCGCCGGCGACCAGAGCAAGGTCTTCACCACCATTCCCCAGCGGCGCGTCATCCTCGCCACCAACGTGGCCGAGACCTCGGTGACCATCCCCGGGATCGTGTACGTGGTCGACGCCGGCATCGCCCGCCTCTCGCGCTACGATCCTCGCTCGGGCACCACCCGCCTGCAGATCGAGGCCATCTCCCAGGCCAGCGCCGATCAGCGCAAGGGACGCTGCGGCCGCGTCCGCGACGGCATCTGCGTGCGCCTCTACGACGAAGACAGCTTCAAGGCGCGGCCTGGCTTCACCGATCCGGAGATCAAGCGCACCGGCCTCGCCGGCGTCATCCTGCGCATGAAGTCGCTGGGTCTCGGCGACGTGGAGAGCTTTCCTTTCCTCGACCCGCCGCACAGCAAATCGATCACCGAGGGCTACCGCGTGCTCGAAGAGCTGGGCGCGCTCGACGGCTCCCGGGAGCTCACGCCGCTCGGACATCGACTCGCGCGCTTCCCGGTGGACCCGCGCATCGGCCGCATGATCCTCGCCGGCGCCGAGCGCGGCTGCCTGCCGGAGATGCTGGTCATCGCGGCGGCCCTCAACATTCAAGATCCCCGGGAGCGCCCGCGGGAGCTCATGCACCGGGCCGACGAGCTGCACCGACGCTTCCGCGACGAGCGCTCCGACTTCGTGGGGCTCCTGCGCATGTGGGCCTTCGTCCGCGAGGCCGAGAGCAAGGGCACCGGCAACCTGCGGCGCACCTGCAAAGAGAACTTCCTCTCGTTCCTGCGCGTGCGCGAGTGGGGCGAGATTCACCGGCAACTGGAAGACGTGGTGCGCGAGCTGCGGCTCGAGCCCGACAAGGCGACCGAGAAGCGAGGTCGCGGCGGGGCGCGACCTGCGGCGTCCACCGAGCACAGCGACGCGCTCCACCTGGCGCTGGTCACCGGCCTCCTCTCCAAGGTCGGTCAGTGGAATCCGGAGCACCGCATCTACCTGGGCGCCAAGCAAACCCGCTTCGCGCTCCACCCCTCGTCGGCGCTGGCGAAGAAGCCGCCGGCCTGGGTCATGGCCTTCGAGCTGGTGGAGACCACGCAGCTGTTCGCGCGCACGGCCGCCAAGGTGGAGCCCGAGTGGCTCCTCGAAGCGGCGCCGCACTTGCTCAAGCGCAGCTACTCCGATCCGCACTGGTCGGAGAAAGCCGGCCGCGCGTCGGTGCGCGAGCACGCCACCCTCTTCGGCCTCCCGGTCTCCAAGGACCGCAGCGTCGACTACGCGGCAGTGGCCCCGGCGCAGGCGCGACGCATGTTCCTCGATCACGCGCTGGTGCGCGGCGAGTACAAGACCCGCGGCAGCTTCCAGGAGAAGAACCAGCGGCTCCTCCAGGAAGTGGCGCGCCTCCGCGACAAGGCGCGCAAGAGCGACATGCTCGCCGACGACGAAGCGCTCCTCGCGTTCTTCGACAGCCGCGTGCCCGAGAGCGTGGTCAACGGAAAGACCTTCGAGACCTGGCGCGAAGAGGCCGAGCGCGAGAACCCCGACGCGCTGGTGCTGAAGACCGAAGATGTGCTGGCGGGCGACGGCGACCTGAAGCCCGCGCACTATCCGGACAAGGTGGTTCTCCACGGAGCCACCCTCCCGATCACCTATCGATTCGATCCCGCGGCCGACGACGACGGCATCACGCTCACCGTGCCGCTGGCGCTCTTGCCGCAGCTCGACCCGGGCGAGCTCGACTGGACCATCCCCGGCTGGCATCGGGAGAAGATCACCTCGCTCTTGCACGAGCTCCCCAAGTCCGCACGCCGGGAGCTGGGCAGCATCGCAGACATGGGAGCGGAGCTCGCGCGGCAGCTCGTGCCTTTCCAGGGACCCATGGTCCCCGCGCTGGCGCGCCTCGCCTCCGAGCTCTCCGGCGCCGACATTCCCGAAGAAGCGTTCCGCCCCGAGGCTGCGCCGGCGTACCTGCGTCTCACCTGCCGGGTGGTGGGTGAGGGTGGCAAGGTCGTCGCCCAGAGCCGCGACATCGACGCGCTCCTCAAGGAGCACGGCGCCAAGGCCCGCGCCGCGTGGAAGGCGCCCACCCTCGCGCCGGCTCCGCGCTGGGAGCGCAAAGGCCTCACCAGCTGGGATTTCCCCGAGCTCCCGGAGTTCGTCACGCGCAACGTGCTGGGCACCGAGGTGCGGAGCTACCCGGCTATCGCCGATCGCGGCGCCACGGTGGATCTGATCCTCGCCGAGTCGTCGGCGGCCGCCGAGAAGGAGACGCGGGCCGGGGTGCGTCGTCTGATCTTGCTGGCCGTGCGCGGGGTCGTGGCGAACATCGCGGCCAAGCTACCGGCAGCGCTGCCGCGGTCCGACGGCATGATCGTGTCGCGGGCCGAGACGGAGGCCTTCCGTGCGCTGCTGCTCGCGCGCATCGTCGACGAAGCCTTCGGGCTCGCGCCCGGCGCCGGAAAGCTCCCGCGCACCAAGGCCGCGTTCGACGCGCTCCTGGGCCAGGGCACGCCGCGGCTCACGCCCATCGCCAAGACCTTCGGCGGCGCCATCACCGCCACCACCGAGGAGCTGCAGAAGACGCTGCTCGCGCTGAAGAACGCCGCAAAGCATCCGAGCGGCACCGTGGCCAGCCAGGAGATTCGGCAGCAGCTTCAGGGCATGTTCGCCGCCGACGTGCTCGAGACCGTTCCGCTGGTGCGGCTCGCGCACTTTCCCCGCTACCTCCGGGCCATCCAGGCGCGCCTCGCGCGGGCCATCACCGATCCTCGCAAGGACGCGGGCAAGCTCGCGCCGCTCACGCCGCTGTGGAATGCGTTCCTGGCCAAGCACAAAGTGGCCAAGGATCAGGAGACCGCGCGCGAGCTCCGCTGGGAGTTCGAGGAGCTGCGGGTGGCCATCTTCGCCCCCGAGCTGAAGACGCCAACGCCCGTTTCGCTCCCGCGAATGACGGCAGCGGTGACGGCACTTCGTTGAGCGGCTCGACCGCCGCTCCTACAAAACAGGGCGGCCCACGGCCCGATGAGGCGGCCCGAGCGCAGTGTCGACGGAATCCAGGAGACTTGACGCGGACCTGGCTGCCCGAGGGGCTACGTTGCGGAGCTGTCTTTGCTTGGCCTACTCTCCGAATATGCAAACGGGCACTGAGCTGGAAGTCGACCTTGCGTTGAACACGCGCGCGCGTAGGGCGCTTTTGTGGTCGGGAGTGTTGGTGTCGTGTGG
The DNA here is from genome assembly GCA_013141295.1 of Polyangiaceae bacterium. GTDB lineage: Bacteria > Myxococcota_A > Polyangia > Polyangiales > Polyangiaceae > JABFRG01. The sequence continues at coordinate 2,431 of JABFRG010000583.1, read as the reverse complement.
GTGCATGGTTGCATGTCGCGGGCGAGATGCGAGCGCCGTTCAGAAGGACTCCCAGCAAGCTCCGGTCCTCGCGCGCGCTTCGATGACGGCTACCGGAGCCGCATCGAGCGCGAGCCCAACTGCCACGGCCGCTCGCTCCGACGAGCCCGATGCCGATCGTGTGACCGACGAAGTTGCGTGGGGGAAGGCTCGTACGGCCAATGCGGCAGCGCACAAGCCGGAGCTCGTTCGGCTTCCACTTCACCATCATGGGACATGGGCTTGCAGTTGCCCCCTCTACTACCTCGGTAGCGTAGATTCGGCGCCCGCAAACACGCTGTGGCTCGAGCCCACGTTCGAACGTTCCGTTGTTGAGCCGGGGCCCGGCGAGACACGTGTCGTCGAGGGGTACTTCACGGGAGAGGTGGCGCCGTTTCGGGGAGACGGTCCACCGGGCGGAGAAGCGATCTATGAGGTTCATGGCCTCCGTGTCGTTCGCTCCCGCGCCCTCACGCCGACCACCGACATGAATGGCATTACGGATGATGACGCCCAGCCACGCCTACTCACCGTGCCTCACAAGGCGCCATCAAAGACGCCGACGCTGGCCGACAAATAGATGTGGTCATCGACGTCTTGCTGGCGGTGCGCGGGGTCGTGGCGAACATCGCGGCCAAGCTGCCGGCGGCGCTGCCGCGGTCCGACGGCATGATCGTGTCGCGGGCCGAGACGGAGGCCTTCCGTGCGCTGCTGCTCGCGCGCACGCCGCGGCTCACGCCCATCGCCAAGACCTTCGGCGGCGCCATCACCGCCACCACCGAGGAGCTGCAGAAGACGCTGCTCGCGCTGAAGAACGCCGCAAAGCATCCGAGCGGCACCGTGGCCAGCCGGGAGATTCGCCTGCAGCTTCAGGGCATGTTCGCAGCCGCCGTGCTCGAGACGGTACCGCTGGTGCGGCTCGCGCATTTGCCTCGCTACCTCCGGACCATCCAGGCGCCTCGCGCGGGCCAGCGGGGGTGACCGCGCTTCGGTGAGCGCGACGCGGCGAAAGCTCAGCCGTAGGCGGCGCCCCGCACCCGCGCCACCGTGCTATCTTGAGCGGCGATGCGAGTCTCGAACTGGCTTGGACCATCGCTGCGCATTCTCGTGCTGGCTGCACTGGTGGGGTGCCGACTCTTCGTCACCACCAGCGATCTCACCGGCGGTGGCAGCAGTAGTGCCGACGGCGGCGTCGATGGCGCGCGTCCGCAGGGCGGCGCTCTGGCGAGCCTCACGGTCACGCCCGATCCGGTGTCGCTCGCTTCCGGACGAACGCAGCAGTTCGCGGTCGTGGGCAAGGACGCGAAGGGCAACGTCGTCGACGCGCCGGGGCTCACCTGGACCAGCGGCGTCGGCACCGTCTCGCCGACCGGTCTGTTCACCGCCGGCGCCACCAGCGGCTCGGGATTCGTCACCGCGCAGAGCGGCGGCATCCTCGGCAGCGCCGCCGTGACCGTCACCGGTTCCGCGACCATCACCATCGGCGAGACCAACGTCCGCGACAACGACGACTCGGGCAACGCCGGCTACTTGTTGGCGCAAGAGGTGACGCTGGGGACCGCGGCGACCATCAAGAGCATCAGCTTCTACATCACGCAGGCGGTCGGTAAGGTGCGATACGGCATCTACGACGCCACCGGCGCCGACGGGAATCCTGGCGCCAAGAAGGCCGAGACCGCCGAGGTCGTGGCCGCCATGGGCTTCAACGCGGTGGAGGTGACGACGCCGGTGCTCCTCCAGCCGGGCAAGTACTGGCTCGCCTACGCGCCCGAGAGCAGCGACATGCACTTCCGGCTCGCCGGCGACGGCACCGGCAAGCTCGTGTACTACCAGCCGGGATACGGTCCCTTACCGGCGACCTTCGGCGCCGACCTCCAATCGCTGAACGACCATTGGTCGTTCTACGCGACGCTGACGCAATGAAGCGGCCGATCCTCACGCTGTCTCTGAGCATGCTGCTGGCGTCCGCACACGCTGTCGCTCAGGTTCCCACCAAAGCCGCGTGCACAGAAGCGCAGGCCCGGGCCAAGCTCGCCAGCTCGGAGGACCGCATCCTCGAAGCCCGCGACGCCCTCCTGGTTTGCGCGCACGAGAAGTGCCCCGCGGCGATTCGTGCAGAGTGCACCGATGCATTGGTCGACGCCAAGAAGCAGATCTCGACGGTGATGCTCTCGGCCAAGGACGCCGGCGGCAAGGAGATGACCGACGTACGCGTGCTCTTGGACGGCAAGCCTCTGGTGGAGAAGCTCGGCGGCGCCGAGTTGGAGATCGCGCCCGGCGAGCACACGTTCCGCTTCGAGGCCGCCGGGCAGAAGCCGGTGGAGAAGAAGCTCCTGGTGCTCATCGGCGAGCACAACATCCTGGTCCAGGTGACGATCGGCGGGGCGGAGCCTACGCCGGCTCCACCCCCTCC
>JABFRG010000996.1 GCA_013141295.1 Polyangiaceae bacterium | reverse complement strand
GCCGAAGATGACGCCGAAGCCACCGACCAAGAGGCCATAGGCCACCCAGAGGAGGTAGCGCGGCCCATTCCCACCGTCGAGGCACAGAACCTACCCAAGCCGCACGGCGGCGGTGGCTACCACCCGCCGGCACCGCGGCCGCGCCCGCAGACCGCCGCGGCCAAGCCGCCCAAGGCAGAAGGCCCCTCGATACCGCAGTCGATGGATCCGCCGCAGCCGCCGCAGCCAGCGCTATCGCCCAGCGACATCCTCACCGACGCGCTCTGAAGCGAACATCTCAGCGTGCGTCGGCGCCGGCGTCCTTCGAGGGGGCGGGAGCGCCCGAGGGAGTGAACGTGAGGCCGAGCTCGTAGTGGCCACGGGTGAGGGCTGCAGCGACGTCGCTGGCGGTCGGCATGTCGCCACGGTTGTTCCAGCACGAGAGCACCAGCGGCACGTAGTGAGCGTCGTTCGGGTAGGCCAGCAGGTGCGCGCGGACGCCCAGCTTGCCATCGGAGAACTTGATGAACTTGACGTGCTTACCCTCGAAATAGAAGCGCTCGTCGGCGGGTATGACCAGGTCGAACATCTGCCATGCGTCCTCGCGATAGACCTCACACGCGCCCTTGGGTCCCACCCCGACGAGACGCCGGCTCACGCCGCGCTTGATGGTCTGCGCGGAGTTGCTGCGGAGGACGGCGGGCGAGAACGAGGCCTCGTATTCGACCGTCGAGTAGCCGGGCGCGGCGGTGTAGTTGTCGTCGGTCGAGGGTGTCGCATCGGAGGCTTCGCTGGAGGCGCAACCGGATGCGGCAATCGATGCAACGAGGGCGAGGACAGCGGTGTGGGCGTACGAGCTCGGGCGCGTCATGAGAACCTCCGGGTGTCGGTATTGCTCGACCGCCCTCGGGCGCGCAACGGCACGCCACGAACGGGGCGCACATTGGCGCGCGACATCTCGGAGCTGGCGCGCGTCGTCGGTAGGAGCCCTCATCGTCGCGCGGGGAGCGCGACCCGCGGCGGCAGAACGCCCGGTTGATCGTAGTCGCCGAGCACGCGCGGATCGGCGACCGGCAAGCGGAAGGGGGAGCGGGACGTTCGCGATGCGCGTCACACTCCGAGCGGGCGCGACGACGAGGGTTCATGCACATGGCACCTCGGAACCTGCTGGCCGTCGCGACCTGGTCGCTGCTGGCCGCTTGCAGCCGCAGCAGCGCCGAGGGCTCGCATCGACCCACCACGGAGGCGAGCGCACCGATCGCGGCTCCCATGTCCGCCGCCGACGCTGCGGTCGCCTCGGTCGACGCGAGTACCGACGCGGGAGGCTCTTTCGCTCGCCTGCGCGGCGGGAAGCTCATCGCCCGCGGCGTGTGGGGCGTGCACAACACCGGCAACCTCCGCGTTCGCATCGACGCCGAAGAGTGCGTGGCCACCTACAACGCCGAAGGAAGCTACTTCTGCGGCTCCACGCACAAGCTCGACTGCAAGCTCGAGGAGGACGGTCGCGCGGCGGTGGTCACCGAGCGGAGCTGCGTGGTGCACTGCACGAATGGTCGTGGGTGCGCCGATGGCTCCAGCACGTGCACCCTGCCCTGCTACGCGGCGAACGCGGGCATCCACGGCACACTGCGGCGCTCACCGGAGGGTGAGGCGTTCTTCTACCTGGACCCCAAGGTCGTGGAGAGCCGCAAGCGCTGGTCGCGGGTGGACCGGCTCCCAACGCGCGACGAGCCGAACTGAATCAGCGCTTCTTGGTGACTTTGGTGCCCTTCTTGAGCACCGGAACGACCATCGGCGGGGGCGCAGCGGGACGCGCACCGGCGAGCACCGAGCCGCGCCCGGCAGCGGGCTTCGCTTCCACCTTGCGGGTAGAAGGCGCGGGAGCGGGAACCGGACGAGCAGCGGGAGCGGGCGCACGGGCCGGCGTCGCAGCGCGAACCGGAGCCGGAGTCGCCTTCACGGGCGCGGCAGCAGCGCGGGGCGTTGCGGCCGCACGCGGCGTGCTGGAGGCGCCGGCACCCTGGGTTTGCACGTGACCGCGCACGAGCGCCCCCTCGGTGATGGCGATGCGGGGGGCGCGCACGTCGCCCACCACGCGCGCACCGTTGCCGAGCTCGATGGCCTCGGAGGCCACCAGATCGCCGCGCACCGCGCCGCGCACCACGATGCGTCGACCGTTCACGGCGGCGCCTACCAGGCCCCCCGCTTCCACGGTGACGTCGCCGGAGACGGTGATTTCGCCTTCGACGTGGCCCTGGACCTCGAGGTCACCGTCGCCGCGCACCTTGCCGCGGACGACCGCTGATTTTCCGATCACGCTGGACATGCTTGGAGCTCCTTCACACGTCCATGTCGACGTTGCCCTTGAACTGCGCACCGTCGGCAATGGTGATTCGTGTAGCCTTCACGTTTCCCACGACCTTGGCGCCGCCCTGGAGGTCGACGCGGTCGGTGGAGTGGATGTTGCCGGTGACCGAGCCGGCCACGCTGGTGGCGCCGCCCTGGATGTCGGCCTCGACCACGCCGCCCTGCTCCACGACCACGCCCTCGCGCGCCGAGAGCTTGCCGCGCACGGTGCCGGAGACGACGACGTCCTCGTCGCTCGCGATGTCGCCTTCGATGGTGATGCCCGAACCGATGATGGTGCTTGCCATGTGATCTATCTCCGTCGTGCGCGGGGGCGCGGCTCGTGTTTAGCGGCGCTTGGGCGCGCTGGAAGTGTTGAGTTCCGGGGGCAGGTCGAAGTCCGCGTCGAGGCGGCCGGCGAACTCTGCGCCCTCGTCGAGCGAGAAGGTCTCGCCGCGAATGTCGCCGCGGACCTTGGCGCCGCGCTGGATGCGAACCACGCCCTTGGCGCTCACGTCGCCATCGAGGGTGCCGGCGATGGTGACGTCGGCGGCGTCGACCTGCGACGTCACGACGCCCTCTTCGGCGATGGTCAGATCGCCTTCGATGGCGATCTCACCTTCGACCTTGCCCTCCACGCGGAGGTTGCCGTCCCCCCGCACGCGTCCCTTGACGACGGCAGAAGAACCGATGACGGAGTCGCTGGACCGGACTGAGCTTGTCTTTGCCATCTCGCGGCCCGGAGTTCTACCAGGTACGTTCGCAAAGCTAAAGGCCCGATTGCCGGGCGCCGTCCGAGCGCGGCCGCAGCGACGATTCGCCTATTTTCGCCGGCGGTAGACGCTGATGAAGGGCACGCCATCGTGCTCGAGGACGTACACCGGATGCGCCGTGTCGTAGGCGGTCCAGATGTTGACCTCGCTCTCGATCATGTGGAGCTCGTGGTGCACGATGGCGTAGTCGGCGTCGCTGATGCTCCAGGCGTTGCCCCGGATGTCGGGACGGATGCGACCCTCGTTCTGCAGCGCCTGGAACGCGCCCATGGTGGTGTCGTGGATGTACACGCTCTCGCCGGGCTTCATGGTGCTCTGGAAGAACGACGCGAGGCCCTCGGTGGTGTAGCCCCAGAACTGCCGGTTGAAGCCCAGCGTCGCGCCGCCCCGGGTGCCGCCCACCAGGGGAACGTAGGCGGAGATGCCGAAGGGATGGGAGTGCGCCGTCTCCAGCGCCGGCGCGGTGAACACGGCGAGCCCCAGGAGCGCCTCCGGAACCCCCGGCTGGAGCCGGGAGAAGCGCGACCGGAAAGCCCGCACCGCCTGGTCGAAGCCATGGCCCACGAACACGCAGAGCAGCGGGTAGGCCGGAAACCAGTGCTTGGTGCCACCGAAGATGGGCGTCTTCGGCAGGAAGAACACCGCGATGGGGGCCATCAGCGCCAGGAACAACAGCACCTCGCCGCTCTCCGGCAACTGTGCGAAGTAGCCGCCGGCGGGGGGTCCGAGGCGACGCACGAACGCCGCCGCATCGCGCACCCGCTCCACGAGAAGGCGACGGAAGAAGCCGGTGAGGCCCAGCGCGAAGAGCACCAGCGTGACGGTGGGCACCGAGGCGGCGATCATCACCGGCGCGTAGCTGGGAGGAGACGGCGGGCCGTTGTAGTTCCGGCCGAAGTACTCCATGTTGTAGTACTCGTGGTTCAGGTGGAACGCCGCGTACTCGCGGATGCGAGCCTCGGTGTCGTTCCACAGCCACGGCCACAGGCCCACGAACACCAAAGGCCCGAGCACCGCCATGGCCAGCACCGGCAAGGGAAAGCGCTGAATGCCCTTGAACGGCCCGGCAGATCGATACGTGTAGAGTGCATGTGGAAGGACCACCGCCGGCATGATCCAGGCGTTGTGCTTGGTCTCCAGCAAGAGCCCGTAGGTGACGCCGGCCCACAGCGCCCAGCCGATGGTGCGCTTCTCGGTGGCGCAGAAGTAGGCGTAGACGCAGAGGGCCCACATGGCCATCGCCGCCACGTCGAAGCAGGCCAGGTGCGCGTGGTAGAAGACCTGCGGCATGAGCGCGAGGGCGGCGGCCCCGGCGACGCCCGCGGTACGGGAGAAGAGGCGAACGCCGAACAGATACGTGACGTAGAGCGCCAGCCCGCCCATGAGCATGCCGGGGAGCCGCAGCGCCTGGCTGGAGTCGGCGATGTACTTCGACTTCTCGTGGAAGATCATCCAGGAGAGGGCGAAGAGGCTCTTCACCAGCGACGGGTGCTCGTGGTTGGTGCTCCAGAACTGGTCGATGGTGGCGCGCTCGGTCGCGCCCTTCTGGTGATTCGCCACCATGTGGAACCACGCGGCGTAGCGGCCGGCGGCATCGAAATAGAAGCTCTCGTCGCGGCTGAAGCCCAGCGTGCGCGCGGTGCGGTAGAGCCACGCCACGTAGGCGGCGGCGATGCCCAGGCCGATGCCGTGATCGACGCGCGTCGTATCTCTCATCGGGTGGTCGCCTCGAAGCAGTAGTAGCGAGAAGCGCCGGCGGTGGTCACGTCGGCGAAGAGATCGCCCTTCTGGCCCACCAGCGCGGGCGGTACTTCCACCCGGAAGCCGGTCCAGCCATCGCCTTCGCGGTGGGTGACGCGGCCGAGCTCGCGCTCGGCGATCTTGCCGTCGGGGGTCTCGGCGTCGACGCCGAAGGCCGTGCTCACCGGCGCGCCGGTCTTTTGCTGCTCGTGGACCCGATGCAGCCCGTGGTGCCCGACGATGGCCTTGCCGAAGGTGACGTCGTGGAAGCGCAGGCGGAGGGCGTCGCTCCCGCCGAAGGGCGGCGCGAAGAGGCATCGACGCGGTCGATAACCGGCATCGACGAGGACGATGACGCCGACGCTGGCGCCGGGGCAGCCGTAGTACTGGGCCGGACGCGACGGATCCCAGGGCCCCGCCTGGGCGCCGCCGGCGGTGAACGGGCACACGTCGTCCTTGCCGCTGGCGTGGTGGCGGGAGACCTCGAGACCGGCACCGACGTGCCGCAGGAGATCGTCCACGATGGTCTCGGGCGCAGGATTCACCAGCCGCCGCAGCGTGAGATCGCCGGCGTGCTCCTCGGCCTCGACGCGAAAGCTGAGGAGGTCCGGATGACGCGCGCCCCCGCGCGAGACCTCGAAGGCCCGGGGGTAACGCGTCACGTCGGAGAAGGCCGCGCGATCGAGGGTCGCCAGATCGCCGAATGCCTGGCGCCCCACCGGGTCCGTCCAGAGCGGGGCGAACACCACCAGATCGTCGGATTTCTGCTCCTTGCGCACGGTCGCCGCGAGGGTGGCGTAGTCGGCGCCGGGGTCGCGCGCGCTCACCTGCCCCACATGGAGCACCAGCTCGGCCAGGCCCACGAAGGCCACGACGCCTGCCACCCACAGAGCGGGGACCTTGGCCGGCGCCGCGGATGCGGGCGGGGCTTCCTCGCCTGCGGCGGGCTCCTTCGTCTCGGGGGCGGCTTCGGCCGTCATGGGGACCGGATACTACAGAAATTCCCGTGCGCACTCGGGTGTTTCCGCGCGCATGGGCAATTCCGCCGCAGGAGTGATCGGTTCTCGCGGCGGAGTCGCACCAAGCGGGGGAGATGTGGCTATCCTTGCATCCGTTGCCCCGACACCTTCACGCGCTGGCTGCCTTTGCGACGTTGGTCACGGTCGCCAGCTGTGGTGCGCGCACGGGCCTCGACCTCGACGGTGTGAGCGGGAGCGGGCTCGACGGCAGCGTGGGCGACGCGGCCCGCGACGCGAGCGTCGACGCGAGCGATGCGGCGGTGGCGTGCGTGCCCGGCACCTTTCCGCTGACCCAGGCGTTCCCGGCGGTGATGTTCGTCATCGATCGCTCGCAGTCCATGAACCAGCGCTTTGCCGGCGGCACGTCTCGCTGGAACGTATTGAAGCAGGCGCTCGCCGCCACGTTGCCTCCGGCGGACAAGACCCTCGCCCTGGGCGCGCTGATCTTTCCCTCGGTGGGTGGCTCCGCGTGCGCGGTGCCGGGCGCGCCGAATCTCTTGCCCGCGCGGAACAACGTCTCACCGCTGCTCGACGCGCTGGGCGCGCAGGGGCCCTCCGGATCGACCCCCACTGCCGCCGCGCTCGATGCCGCTGCCTCTGCGCTCTCCGCATTGCGCACCGCCACCGCGGGCAGGGCGTTGGTGCTCGCCACCGACGGCGCCCCCGATTGCAACGCGGCGCTCAATCCCGCCACGTGCCGCTGCGTGGCCGGTACCCGCTGCAACATCGCCGAGCGCTGCCTCGACGACAAGCGGACGGTGGATACCATCGCGCGCTACGCGGCGCAGAGCATTCCCACCTACGTGGTGGGCATCCAGGATTCCGCGAGCACCAGCTTCAGCGACGTGCTCGACGCGATGGCGGTGGCCGGGGGGCGGCCGCGCACGGGCGCTCGCAAGTACTACGCAGCCACGTCCAGCGCGGAGCTCGACGCGGCGTTCGTGGCCATTCGTGCGCAAGTGGGCGCGTGCACGTTCCTCTCGTCGTCGGTCCCCAGCGCCACCGGTGCCATCACCATCACCCTCGACGGCGCGGTGGTGCCCGAGGACCCGAGTGGCCGGAGCGGCTGGCGCTGGGTCGACAAGGCCAACGGCGAGATCGCCCTCAGCGCCGACTTCTGCGGCGCGGCCACCACCAGCACGGGCTTCACCGCCACCGTGTCGTGCGAGCCGCCGGACGCTTCCACCGGCGAGGCCGGTACCGACGCCTCGGACGACGCCGACGCGACCCCCTGAGCGTCTAGCCCGGATGATTCATGGTTCCGGGGCTGCATGTCACGATGCATCGGGAAATCGCGGGCGTACGGCGGTTCTCGACCCTGCGAAGGAACAACAGTCCGTCTCGGGTCTGCGATCCGGCGTGCGCCCGCCTTTCCCGCGCCTCGTGCCATTCGCCTGCCGGCCCATGAATAATCCGGGCTAGCAGAGCACCACCTCCACGGAAGGTGCCGCTGCAATGGTCTTCTTGACCTTGCATCCCTCCGCTGCGCGCACCACCGCCACCCGGTACTTCTCGGGGAAATCCGGCGGCAGCGTGA
>JABFRG010000742.1 GCA_013141295.1 Polyangiaceae bacterium | reverse complement strand
CGTCCTGGGCGCAACGAAGGACGTCCGCGCTGCCAGCGCGCAGATCGACGTGGAGGGCGAGGCCGTTCTCTTCGCCACCGGACCCTTCGCCAAGATGCCGGACGATCTCTCGGACCGGCTCGCCCTGGCGGTGTTCGACGTGGCCGGCGCAGCGCCGCAAGTCGCGCGGCTCGTCGAGCCGGGGGCGTCGGTGGTGGTGCTCGGGGCCGGCGGCAAGAGCGGCATCCTCTGCGCGGCCGAGGCGCGCCGCGCGGCTGGTCCAGGGGGGAAGGTCATCGGCGTCGAGTCGTACGAGCCCTATGCCGACGATCTTCGGGCGCTCGGGTTCTGCGACCACGTCGTGGTGGCCGATGCTCGCGACCCGGTGGCGGTGCGCGCTGCGGTGCTGGCGGCGAACGGCGGCAACGAGGTCGACGCGACCTTCTCGTGCGTGAACGTGGAGGGCACCGAGATGAGCGCCATCCTCGTCACGCGCGATCGCGGCCTCGTCTACTTCTTCGCCATGTCCACCAGCTTCACCCGCGCGGCGCTCGGCGCCGAAGGCGTGGGCAAGGACGTGGACCTGTTCATCGGCAACGGGTTCGCCCATCGCCACGCGGAGCACTCGCTGCAGATGCTCCGGGATTTCCCGGCGCTCCGCGCGCTCTTCGAACGACGTTACGAAGCAAGGAACGAGTCCCCATGAGCCACACGCCCCGCAGCATCCAGGAAGTCGCCAGCGAGCTCCACATCGGTGCCGAGCATTTCGAGCCCTACGGTCGCGGCAAGGGCAAGCTCGACCTCGCGCTCCTGACGCAGGCGCCACGCGGGAAGGGGCGCCTCGTCCTGGTCACCGCCATCAACCCCACCCCCGCTGGCGAGGGCAAGACCACCACGTCCATCGGCATCGCCATGGGCATGCGGCGCCTCGGGAAGAACGCGGTGCTGGCCCTGCGCGAGCCCTCGCTGGGCCCGGTGTTCGGCGTCAAAGGCGGCGGCACCGGCGGCGGCAAGGCTTCGCTCACGCCGGCCGACGACATCAACCTGCACTTCACCGGCGACATCCACGCCATCACCACCGCCCACAACCTGCTGTCGGCGATGATCGACAACTCGCTGCACTTCGCCGAAGTGTTCGGCGACAAGGGCCGCCTGGACTCGCGGCAGATCACCTGGGGTCGCGCCCTCGACATGAACGACCGCGCGCTCCGCAATGTGATGGTGGGCCTGGGCGGCAAGGCCCACGGCGTACCGCGCGCGGAGCGCTTCGACATCACCGCCGCCAGCGAGATCATGGCGATCCTGGCCCTCGCCACCGGTCCCGAAGACCTCGAGGCCCGCCTCGACCGCGTCATCATCGGACGCACCGAGAGCGGCGCCACGCTCACCGCCAAGGACATGGGCGCTTCCCGCGCCATGTGCGCGGTGCTCCGCGACGCCCTCAAGCCGAACCTGGTGCAGACCGAAGAAGGTGGACCCGCCATCGTCCACTGCGGTCCCTTCGCCAACATCGCCCACGGCTGCAACAGCGTGCTCGCCACGCGGCTCGCCATGAACCTCGGCGACTACGCCATCACCGAGGCCGGCTTCGGCTTCGACCTGGGCGGCGAGAAGTTCCTCGACATCAAGTGCCGCGCCATGGGCGTGTGGCCCCGCGCGGTGGTCATCGTCGCCACCTTGCGTGCGCTGAAGATGCATGGCGGGGCCGCGGTGAAGGTGTGCGGGGAGCCGAACGCCGACGCGCTGGCCAAGGGGCTCTCGCACCTCGACAAGCACCTGGAGAACGCCCAAGCCTTCGGCCTGCCGGCGGTGGTGGCCATCAACGTGTTCCCCAACGACACCGAGGAAGAGATCGCCATGGTGGCCGATGCCGCCCAGAAGCGAGGCGTGCGCGTGGGCAAATCGTGGGGCTTCGGCAAAGGTGGCGAGGGCACCACCGAGCTCGCGCAGCTGGTGGCCGACGTGGTGGACGCCACCGATGCGAACCCCCCGCCGCCCAAGTACGTGTACGAGCTCACCGACCCGGCGGAGGAGAAGATCCGGAAGATCGCCCGCGTGGTGTACGGCGCGAAAGATGTATCCTTCACGGGTACCGCGGAGAAGGATCTGGCGCGCGCCCGCGAGCTCGGCTTCGGCGACGCCCCGGTGTGCATGGCCAAGACCCAGCTCTCGCTCTCCGACGATCCCAAGCGTGCGGGCCGCCCCACCGACTTCACGGTTGCAGTGCGCGAGGTGCGCATCGCCGCCGGCGCCGGCTTCCTCGTGGCCCTCACCGGCGAGATGATGACCATGCCGGGTCTGCCCAAGATCCCCGCTGCCCGCGGCGTCTCGCTGCTCCCGGGCGGCAAGATCAAGGGCCTGATGCAGAACGACTAGGCTACGAAACCGCGGTACGGCTCAGGCGCTCGTTGGACTCGGGCGCCTTGGAGAGCAGCTTCTCCTGCGCCACCGGCAGCACCAGCGTGAAGGTGGTGCCGCTGCCCGGCTGCGACTGAACTTCGACGCGGCCGCCCACGTTCTGCACGATGCGCTGGGTGATGGCGAGGCCGAGACCGGTTCCCTGATCCTTGGTGGTGAAGAAGGGCACGAACAGGTTCTGCAGCACCTTGGGGCTCATGCCGTGACCGGTGTCGTGCACCGAGACCTCGATGAACTCCTCGGCCTTGGTGCGGGTGTCGCCGAAGGAGCGGCTGCCCGGGCGAATGTTGGTGGAGAGGGTCACCGTGCCGCGGCCACCCACCGCTTGAATTGCATTCTGTATCAAGTTGATGACCACCTGGCGCAGCTGCTCGGCGTCGATGGTGGCGAAGGGGAGCTTCTCCGCCAGGTCGAGCTTGAGCTCCACCTCCGGGTGCGCCTGCGCGCCGGCCATGACCTGGATGGTTCGGCGAATGGCGGCGTTCACGTCGAGCGGCACCGGGTTGCCCTTGTGCGGGCGGGCGTAGTCGAGGAAGCTCCCGACCACGCGGTTGAGGCGGTTGGTCTCCTCGATGATGATGCCGAGGAACTCTCGCGACGAGGTGTCGTTGGGGGCCGCCGACTCTTCCAGCAGCTGCGCCGCGCCCTTGATGGCGCCCAGCGGGTTCTTCACTTCGTGGGCCAGGCCGGCTGCCATGGCGCCGAGCGCTGCCAAGCGATCCCGCTCCTTGAGCTTGGCGTAGACGCGGGTGTTGGTGATGGCCACGCCGATCTGCGCGGCCAGGGCTTCCAGCAGCACCACTTCTTCCGGCGTGAATGCGTCGCGCACGCGATCGTCGGCTACGCAGAGAATGCCCACCAGCTCCTCGTCGTCACCGCGCACCGCCAGGATGTTGCAGTTGTGAAGGGGGCCCAGCGTCGAGGCCGCGGTCACCAGCGGCGCGTCGGCCTCGGAGGGGGAGCGCAAGCGCTCTTCCAGCGACATCGAAGATGCGAGCCGATCGAGGAGCGGACGGAGCGCGAGCGCCTCGAGGCGCGGCGGTGCTTCGCAGCCCATGGCTCCGGCCAGGTCGAAGCCGTCGGGGTCGCGAACGTAGAGCGCACCCGAGGTGATGCGGCGCGATTTCTCGAGGCCGGCCATGAGCACCGGACCCAGCTCGTCCATCTCGATGGTGTGCGCCAGGCGCCGCCGCAGCTCGGAGATGCTGGTCTCCAGATCGTAGCGCTCGCGAAAGAAGAACTGGTGAATGCGGCGCTCGATCTCGTTGCGCATGGGCTCGAAGAGCACCAGGAACACGATGGCCGCCAAAACAGCGTTCAGGTACATCGCGCCGAAGCGCCCGATGTACGTGATGAACCCGTAGAAGATGCCGGCCAGCGCGAAGGCCAGGGTGGTCGAGACCAGGAGCCGTCCGGAGAGCTCGTAGAGGTCGGCCAGTCGCGTTCGTTGCAGCGACTCGGCCAGCACGAACACGAACACGATGGCCAGCACCGCGCCGATGGGCGGCAGGTACACACCGAGGAACGAGAGGAAGTCGGCCAGGGTGAAGGTGGTGGCCAGCGCGCCCACCACCACCAGGAAGCGCACGCGATCGCGCACCGCGCGGGACGGGCTGGCCTGTCCGCGGCGGTGAAGCATGTAAAGTGCACCGACCCATAGACCCACCACGTAGGAGTACAAGACGCCCAGCGTGATGGGCGCCTCGTGGTACGGCGAGAAGGCCAGGATGAGCATCGGCACGCCGATGGCGGTGGCGATGCGGTTGAAGCGCAGGTTGCGCGGCCCCTCGATGGTCGCCTCGAAGAGGCGCATGGCGAACTGCGGCAAGAGCACCGTGAGCACGGTGGTGACCCGGGCCCACATGGGCGATTGCAGGAGGCCGGCCAGCGACTGGCTGGCGTACCAGGCGGCCACGCAGGTGGCGAAGGCGGCGAAGAGCCAGTGCACCGCACGGCGCCCGCGGAGCAGCACCGAGAGCGCGATGGCGAACGCGATGACACCGCAAAAGCGAGTGGTCCGATCGCGTACTTCCATGGCTAGGCGCTGAGTCTACCGCGGCCGCCGGGACAAAACGAAAACGCCCACGCATTTCCGCGTGGGCGCCTCGTTCGTCGGGGAAAACAGTACGGGTGGGTCGCTACTTCGAGCCGTTGCCGGGGGGCACGTAGCCGTTGACGGCGGGCTTGACCGGGCCGTCCCACGGAGTGGGGTCGGGCTTGCCGGGCTCGGCATTGGAAACGATGGTGGTGGGGCGGATGAACGGATCGGCGTTCACCACGTCATGCTCGCCGTCGGCAGCGCGCACCGCACCGTTGGGCGCTTTGGCCGCAGGCGTGCCGTCGAGCCCTTGTTGGACTTCGCCCAGCTCCTGGCCGGGGGCCGGCGGAGCTTCGACGACCTGACCTGTGCACGCGACTGCGCCGAGCACAGATGCGAAACCAATGGCGAGGAGCACTTTCCGAATCATGACGAACCCTCCGACGATACTGCAAGACCGTACTGTTTGACGAGCTGAGAGAGACGCGGTCGCTTCATCCCCAGAAGCGCCGCAGCTTTCGTAATATTCCCGCTGGTTTCCGCCAGCGCCCGGGCGATGCAATCGCGCTCGATCTGCCGCTTCATGTCGTGAAGCGACACGGCGCCCTGACGAATCTGCGCGTACGCCACCTGGGTGGCGCCGGACTCGACCTCGGGCAAGGGAGCGTTCTCGCCACCCTCGGTGACTTCCGGCAGAGCCGGCGAGCTGTCGTTCGCCTCGACCAGCCGGAGCGCGGCCAGCGAGCCCATGGAAACAGGCGCCTGCGCAAACACCGACGTGGCGCTCTGCTGGGCGAGGCCAGCGAGCTCTTCGACGTTCGCGACCAGGTCGGCAGCGCCGATCTGCGAGCTCTCGGCGAACAGGGTCACCGCGCGGATGACGTTCTCGAGCTCGCGGATGTTGCCGGGCCACTTGTAGCGACCGAGCAGCTCGAGGCCGTCCGGCGTGAAGGTCTTCGCCACCTCGCCACGCTCGGCGGACACGCGACGGAGCAGCGCCTCGGCGATGCGCGGAAGGTCGCCCATGCGGTTGCGCAGCGCCGGCACCTCGAGGGCGACCTGGCGAAGGCGGTAGTAGAGATCCTCGCGGAACTCGCCGCGCTCGACCATCGCCCGGAGATCCCGGTGGGTCGCGCAGATGACCCGGACGTTGGCGCGAATCGAAGTGGTGCCGCCCACGCGCTCGAAGGTCTTCTCCTGCAGGATGCGGAGGAGGGCCACCTGGGTCTTCGCCGAGATGTCGCCGATTTCGTCGAGGAACAGCGTCCCGCCCTCGGCCACCTCGAAGCGACCGCGCTTGCGCGAGGCCGCGCCGGTGAAGGCGCCCTTCTCGTGACCGAAGAGCTCGCTCAGGAGGAGGGTCTCGGCGAGGGCGGCGCAGTTGAGGGCCACGAAGGGACCGTTCGCGCGATCGCTCTCGGCGTGCAGGGCGGCCGCCACGAGCTCTTTGCCGGTACCGCTCTCGCCGCGCACGAGCACCGTGGCGCTGGTGCGGGCCACCTTGCGAATCGACGCGCGGAGCGTCTGGATCTGGTGATCCTCGCCGATGATCTCCTTGCTCGCGGCGACCATCGCCGGAGGCGGCGAGCTGCCGCGGGGGGAACGCTCGGTGCGCGGCGCTTCGTCGCCGTCGACCACCGTCTGGAGTCGGGCGAGCTCGACGATCTCGGGCTTGCTGAGGTACGCGGCGCGAACTTCGCCGTCGAGGCTGGCCGCCACTTGCTCGCGGAGCGCGAGGGCGCGCGACACGTGGAGCCGCGCCGACTCGACGTCGCCCAGGTCCTTGGCGAGGTGAGCCTGGAGCACGTGGAGCTCGCGGAGAAGCTCCTCGTCGCCCAGTGGCTGGACCGCTTCCTGGGCCACCTTGGCGAGCTCCCAGGCATCGGCGCCCATGCCCTCGGCGCGAGCGACCCGCGCGCGCAACACGGCGATGGTGGCGCGCTCGAAGTCGTCGCAACGGAAGGTCTCGGCGGTGCCGAGGTCGGCGTTCGCCCGCTGCACGTCGCCGTCTTCGAGGGCGATGCGCACCGAGAGATTGTAGGCCTCGGCCATCTTGTCGGAGCTACCGGCGGCGGCGATCTCCGAGAGCGCCGACTCCACCAGCTGGCGTGCGGTGAGGGTCTGCTTGCGCGCGAGGGCGATGCTCGCCTCTTCGACGCGAATCTTGGCGCGGAGCCAGGCGGTGCCGCGGCCGTCCACCAGGCGCCGGGCGAACGCCAGCGCGTGCTCCGCGTGTTGCACCAGACCGAGCCGCAGGCGGAGCGCCGCCAGGTTGGTGAGGACGCGCACGCCGCCGTCCACGTGCTGCGCCGTGAGCTGCATGCGCGAGGTGCGCTCCCAGAGGGCGAGCGCTTCCCCGTAGCGATGCTGACGAACGGCCACCACCGCGAGGTTGGTGAGCGCGTACATCTCGGCGAGCGGCTCGTTCTTGCCCTCGGCCTCGGTGAGGATCTCGGCGAAGACCGCCCGGGCGTCGCTCAGGCGACCCACCGAGAGCATGGCGATGCCGCGGTTCAGCCGCGCGCGAAGCTCGGACCGGAGATCGCCGGCGGCGGCGGCTTCCATGACGTCTTCGGCGAAGTGACGGTCGGCCTCGGACCAGCGGGCCTCGGCGAGGAGCACCTTGCCCAGGACGTTTCGGGCGCGAATGCGGTGCTTGGGCGGCGCCGTCTCGAGGGAGGCGAAGCGGGTGCGAACGCTGTCGAACTCGCCGAGCATGTAGGCGAGCTCGCCTTGCTCCACGCGGACGTCCCATACGCTCTCGGTGCCTCCGAGGCGCTCGGCCTTGCTCAGGGCGGCGTCGGCAGCGGTCAGATCGCCGGTGCCGAGATAGGCGCGGCCCCAGAGCAGGTGCGAGCGCGCGTCGCCCGCTGCGTCGGCGATGCGGAGGACGCGAAGTGCCTCGGCGTGCTCACCGATGTCGACCGCCACGTCGGCGGCCTCGAGGGCCAGCGGCGTGCGCACCACGGCGTCGAGCTCCGCGAGG
>JABFRG010000786.1 GCA_013141295.1 Polyangiaceae bacterium | reverse complement strand
GGCTCCTCGTGCCGGCGGCCGCTGCGGCGCGCCGTGATCGCAAGAGCACCCCGCGTCCCGCATTAATTCCCTCAAGTCACGAGAATCCTACGCCTTGTCGCTGCCGCAATGGAGCCACACCCTTCCGGGTTTCCGGCGATGACAAGAAGATTTGCTCGCTAACAGACCTAGCCCACGAAGGGTCTAGATAGTGCATCATTCCAAACCACCAGCCAAATATTGACCGCACGGCAACTGAAGGCTCTGAGGCAAACCTGTTCTGCAGCGCGTCACGAACGCTCTGGTACATCCCCTTGCCCTTGCGGAGCTTTCTCGTCCAGAGCGCGTACCTGACGGTCGCCTCGATCGCCCTGCCTCGTGTTGTGTTGATACCGTGGTCCTCGGCTCGCTCCCACGATGCGCCAGCCTCGCGAGCTTCGGACGGATCTGGATCAACGAGCAGCGCCTCGATCACGGTCCAAATCTTCCGATGCTGGCTGGTGGGCAGGTCGCTCCGCCTCAATAGTGACACCATCAGGTCCGATACGTTTCGGCGTGCAGAGCTCCAGCCGGGTGTCGGCTCCTCCCACTCCACTGCGACGGCCTCCTCATCCTCCTGCGTCACGATCCACTCTGCCAACATCAGCACGTGCTCCACATTGAAGCGCAGGGCGCCCACGGTTCCCGTGGCCTGCCTGAATCCGTCGACGATTGCCGCCACGTAAACTGCGGCCAAGGTGCGAAGTTCGCGCTGGTGGTCGGCGAACTTGTCGGGCGCGTTCGCCACGACTTGGCCTAGCGTCACCCCTAGGCCAGCGGCCGAGTCCTCCATTAGTCCTCGACGAGGCGTCCACGCTGAGAGCTTGGCGATGAGCTCCTGGATGCCAAGGGCGCTCAAGTCCTCCTTGCTGAACGGGCTCGTCGGACCGACCCACGCTTCGCCGACGCTTGCGACCGCTCGAACATCTTCCACGGGCGCGTGGCGCGTAGTCGCCTGCCGGTATGCGTCAAGAGCTGCTCCGTCGAGTTGGTCTGCAATCGGCCTGAGCCTCCGCAGCATCCACCATTCTCGCAGGTCGTCAGCGATGGCAGGGGTATCCGGCTCTTGCAGCCGGCCAGTGGACGGTTTCGGACCGCTACTCGCCCAGACGACAACGGTAGTCTTCTCCGCATCCGAAAGCACCGCGTATCCCCGACCGAGGAGATGCGCGTACTCCACCTCCAGCTCGTGCGAGAAGAACGACGCGTCGTTCAGCAGTAGAACCTTGATGAGACTTGGGTCGACCTGCGCACACACGGACGCGACGTACAGAGCTATTCGCACAAAGAGTGGAGAATCATACCTATCGATACTCTTTAGCGCTGCATCCATGCCAACGACGTCAGCAAGACCAAGAAGTGCGTCGCGCACAGAATCGACCAGTATGTTGGGTACGTCGTCACGCCAGTCCGCGTCAGAGATCCTGGGCCGCCATCCCCTAGAGGTCGTCGCATTGCGTCGCGTAGCCCCGTCGACCACGCGAAGCATGTCAGCCGTGAACGCGAGAAGGCTTCTTGAATCCCGAAGTCGGGCCTGAGCCAAGAGCCGGTCCATTCCGGCTCGATAGCAGTCTGCGGAGATCCTGGAACCAACCTCTGCCCGGTCCATTGTGTCCGAACCACGCTCGGTCACCACGGGGTAGAACGCCCACCTGGCCAAGCCTAGCCACTCCGTTTGTTCAGGCTCAGCCAGATGCACGATCAGGTCTACGACCCTGTCTTCCACATATGGCGCAATCTTGGCTGTCGATTCCAGGAGCGGCAATACACTCCTCGCAATCATACGAGACTGCGACACAGGCAACCTAATTGCGACGTTCAGCACACCTGACACAACGCTGACGTTCCGCTGCCCATCAACCTGTTTTGCGACCGCGTCCAATACGGCTTTGGCAGCCATCGACACGGCTTCCGGATTCATTGACGATGCGCGCGCTAGATAGATGAGCGGAGCCCAGGAGGGGAACGAGAGCGTACCTCTCGCGTCCATCCTGGCTTGCGGCGGGTGGCTAAAGAACTTGTTCTTGTGCAGAATTGACACCCACCCCGGGTCTTCGAGTCGCTCGAAGAGGTATGTAACATGCTGTGGGTGAGCGAGCAGCGACGTGACCTCAGCCAGAGCTGCATCGGAGGGCGACATCTGAATCTTGAGCACTCGATCCAGGTCCTCGATGGAGCTGTAGAAGTCCAAGACACGTGCAAGTAGATTGGTCTCAAACCGGTCGAACATGGTGCATAGTTCTGCAAAGTCCACGTTCCGCTGCTTTACGCCAAGATGCGTTATCTTTATAAAGAACTCTCGGAAAGAGGTCCACTGCTTCGCTAGGGTTAGAACTTCACCCTGCTGCTGCCGATCACTTGCGAACAGTCTGGCAGCGCGGTCGAGATTCTTTTCGGGAAGCGACAGGTGCGCCTCCGCGAGCTCGGTGAGGCGCGTGGCCGGCAGCTCATCGAGCCCAAACTGAACGGGCACGCGCGACGGAATTTCTTCCAGGGGCAGGCGCAGCGACTTCACCAGCTCGCCGGTTAGTTTTTCGTAGTTCACCCTAGATTCCGCCTGCTCGCCGGTCATGATGTCAGGGAGGCGATTGCAGATGTCTCGGACGGCGTGGGAGATGAAGAACGAGGCACCGGCTATTGGAGGTTCAGCCTGGCGAAGGTCGACAGCGCCAGCGTAAAGCTCCGCCAGGTCCGCGTGCCGCGCCTTCATTAACTCGTACGCACGCACTCGGCGTTCGGTCCACCATGCAGCTCTCGGCACGCTCGAGCCTCCGCCGCCATCTTCACCGGGCGAATCCGTGCGCTCATTGCTCATCGCGGCCCCAACTCAATCCGAGCCGCCGTAAGCACTCCCTCGAGTGCCTCCGGTGGAATCCGTCCCTCCAGGTACCGCACCAGGTCCTCCTGGCGCGGCTGTCCGAAGACCATCCGGTACACTGCGAGCGAGCGGTGCAACCGTGCGGCTTGGCCGTGCTCGCGGCTCATGGGGAGCGAGAGGATGTGGCGCTCGATGCGGGCGCCGCCTTCCACGGGGTACACCCAGAAGGGCACGATCTCCGACTCGCCGTTCGCCGAGGCTTCGGTGCGGGCGCTGGCGAACATGGCATCCCAGAAGTCGCGTTGCTCGCTCTGGAGGGCGGCCCAGCCGTGGCGGCGGGCGACGTTGCGACGGACGGCGTGGCCCTTGTAGCGGTGGACGCGGCCTTCGCGCTGCTCGAGGTCGACCGGATTGGAGGGCAGATTCCAGTGCACCACAGCGTGGCAGTAGGTGTGGAAGTCGAGGCCTTCCTGGCCCACCGAGGTGGTGGCGAGGACGAAGGGCCAGAAGGGCGAGTTGAAGGCCTTTCGCACCTGGTCGGCGCGCGTGATCACGTTGCCCTCTTCGTTGCTGTCGTCGGCGAAGCGGAGGGCGTAGTGGGTGCGTAGGTTCCTGGAGTCCCTTCGAACGGTGCCGCCGGCGTCGCTGAGCGTGAGGTTGTCGATGCCCACGCGCGAGGTACGGAGCTCCACGGCTGCGCGCATCTCGTCGGCAATCTCGTGGACGCGATCGCCGACGCCGGCGTTCATGAGGCCCAGGTGGTCGCGGAGCACGTGCACGTACTCGTCGAGCACGGCGGGCAGGCAGCCCTGGGCGCAATACGTGAGCACCTGGCGCCAGTACGGCGTTTCGGCGACCCCGCGAACGCCGCCGCGGAGCATGGCCGTCACCTCGGGCTGGTTGAAGAGCGCGCGGAACGACCAGGCGGTGCGTCCGGCGCCGTTTCGAAGCGTCATGGCCTCGGTCGGTGTGACGTGTCCCTTGCTCGATACGACGCGGTCGAGGGCGCGGAACATCGCAACTGCCGGGCCGGCCACGGCGAGCTCGGCCAGGACCTCCACCAGGTCCTCGGGCATACGGCCGAATCCCGCGTAGTCGCCATTGGGGCCGGCGCCCTCCTTGGCCACGGCGCGGGCGCGGTCCACGTGCTTTTGCCAACTATCGCCCTCCTCGGGCGGGGGTCGGTTGGTGGTGCGGCGCTGGCCCGGCTCCTCGTCGGGGTCGACGGCTTCTTCCTCCTCGGTGGCGCCCGACCATGCAGCAGCAAGGTCCGGCTGATCGAACCACGCCTGCGTGGCCTTGGGGTCCAGTGCCTTGTCGAGGAGCAGCGGGGCTGCCCAGTACCATTGCTCGTCCACCGCGCCTTCGGTCTTCTCGGGCACGCGAAGGCGCTCGAGGCCGACCTGAATGCGCCCGCGAGCGATCTCGAGAACGTCGGCGAGCGACACGGCGTCGGTCGCACCCGCGCCGCCATCATCGTGCTCCCGGGCGCGCTCGCGGATCAGCTCCGCGGGATCGCACGCCTTGGCCAGATACAGACTCGGGTAGAGCAGCGCGAGCACCGGCATGCCCGAGAGGCGACCCCCGGTGACGGTGAACCGCAGGAGCGGGCGCCGTTGCTTTCGCCCTTCCGCCGTGTTCCTGGCCTCGGGATCCCCCTCGACCATCCGGCGTTCCACCTCATAGCTCACCATCGCGGCGATGGCGCGCGGGACCATCCGCCACGACGAGAACACCAGGCGCTTGGTGAACGTCGCAACCCCGGGCGCGCCGTACGCCCCGTCGAGTCGGTAATACGGAAGCGAGGGCGGAAGCCAGAGAAGCTTGTAGGCGCCGCTGTCGACCACGTCGGCAATGAGGGCACGCATGCGGGCGTTGCCGGGGTCGATGCGGGCGTAGGCCTCGGCCTGGGCCCAGGGAAAGAGCGCCGCGGGCGAGGTCGCGAGGCTTCGCGCGAGACGCTGCCGCGAATCGCCCACTTCGATGGCGGCGCTCAGCTTGTGCCGAAGCTGGTAGCCATCGTCCACGAAGTTGAGGAGGAAGGGCGCGCTCTTCCACAGCTCCAGGGTCTCGCCCGCCTGCACGTCGGTGGCGACCCGCTGCACGGCCAGATAGTTCTGCAGATCTTCGGCCTTCACCTCGAGCTTGCGCGCGGGGACCTCGGAGAGCATGCCGTTGCGGTCGGTGGTCGCGGCCAGCCGCTCGGTGCGCACCATCACGTGGGAGAGTCGTGTTTCCAGGGCTTTTCGCGCTTCGGCGATGCGTTCGTGCGCGCCCGCGTCGCCCACCCTGAGCAGGGCTTCGCGGTAGGCGGCGACGGTGCTCTCCACCGAGCCGGCGGAGGCAGTGCCCTCGAGAAAGCGCAGGGTGCGGACGAAGTCCTTGTAGTGGTCCTCGCCGCTGGCCTCGTCGGCAGTGGTGTACATCTTGTACGGCGTCGCCGAGAGCATGAGCACGCGGACGTCTTTGAACTCGAAGAGCTCGCGGGCGAGTCGGCTGGCGTCGTCTTCGCCCTCCAGCAAGTGGCTGAAGCGCTGGAACTCGTCGAGGACGATGAGATCCGGCTCGAGCGTGTTAACGCAGCTCGCGGCCAGCACCGCGCGGAGCTCGCCGACGAAGCGGTAGCGCTCGCGGTTCATCTCCGCGGGCACGGCCTTGTCGGCGCGGGAGTAGGCGCCGCACAGGGCGTCGAAGCGATCACGGAGGGTTGGCGTGCCGGCCTTGGCTTCGCGATCGAGGCGCGCCGCGAGCCCGGCGCAGAAGGCGTCGGTGGCGCTCTTGTCGAGTCTCTGTCCTTCTCTCTTGGCCACGAGCTGGCGAAAACGGTCCGCGCTCACGTGGCCCTGAAACACGTTCATCGGCGCCTTGCCCACCCCTAGTTTCCACGCGTCGCGGACCATGCAATAGAGCAGCACGCGCTCGTCAACCTGCCCCAGCCCGCCCTGCACGTCGAACGAGGTGGTGGGCGTGAACGAGATGAAGTTCAGCTTGGCGTTGAGGCGCTGGCTGTCGCGCGCCAGCATGGTGAGGCGCGAGGCCATGGGTACGTAGTCGGCGTCACCCACCTTCAAGCGGTGAAGGTTCTGCCGGGCGATGTCGCCGTTGGAACAGATGTAGAGCACATCGATGCGATCGACCTTGTCGCGCAGGTGGTCGATGGCCTTGGCAATCACGCCCTTGGCGATGAGGGTCTTTCCCAGGCCCACCTCGTCGGCCACCAGAAAGCGGCGGCTCGAGGTCGGGTGGTAGAGGCGATCGAACACGTAGTCCACGGTCTTCCGCTGGAAGTCCTTGAGGCCCTTCATGACGCCGGGCGCGACGGCCGCGACGGGCCCGACGGCGGCGCTCACTTGGCGCCTCCCTGCGCGTGCATCGATTGATAGGTCGCCCAGAGCGGCGTCCACACGTCGTCGAAATCCGCCGGCAGCGTGCTCTTGCCTGCTGCGGTGCCTTGCAGCTCCTGCACGAAGCGCTGAACCTCCTGGAGCCGCTGCGGATCGCGCGCGAGGGTGCGCACCAGCGATTCGAACAGCGGCGCCACGTCGCCATTGGCGCTGGCACGCCCGACTTTTGCGCCCGGCTCCGGATCGGTCTCCGGGTCGTCGTCCAGCTCATCGAGAATCTGCGAGGGATCCTGCGCCAGCAACAAGCGCAAGAAGCGCAGCACCTTGGCCGGATCATCGAGCAGACCGTGAAGCACTCGCGCGATGCGGTCCTCCGGCGGGTTCACCAGGCGCACGCGGACCACGAACACCGAGTGCTCCACCCGGCTGCCACCACGCACCGTCACATCGAAGGCAAAGAAGGCCGTGAGCGCCTGCATGGAGCACTGGCTGAACCGCGCAATGCACGTCTCGTCGAGCGGCAGGCCACGGTCGGGCGGCAGCGCGATGGGCCACGCGCGCACCGTCGTGCCTTCAGCGAAGCGAAGCGCCCCCGTCTCCAGCTTCAGCGTCACGGCGTAGGTATCCGCGCCATCCGGCGTGATGTGCGCGACCCACGCGGCGCGCGCGATAGCCCGATTGGCGACGCGAGCTGCCTCTTCCAGCGCCTCTTCGAGCTCCGTGGGCACCACCGGTTGTGCCGACGGCTTGAACGGCACGAGGAGCGACGAGAGTCCCGCCTTGGCATCGAGGAACGCGTCGACGCCGACCTTGCTCTTCTTGCCGGTGAGCTGGACGAGCAGCTCGACGTTGGCGCCGAAGGCCGCATTCGTGGCGTTGGCGGATCCGGTCCACACGTGCGCGTTCCAGCCATCGTCGCCCACGTAGAGCTTTGCGTGCAGACCCCGCGCGGAGGGAACGGGCCCGGCCTCGACCTCGTCGCTGGGCGTTTCGTCCAGATCGTGCGCCTCGTCGGTGAGCACGTGAACCGAGGCGTAGCCTGCGAGGGCCGCCTTGGGCATCTTCTCCAGCTCTTCGAGACGCGAAGCGAGCACGTGTCCCTCCCCTTCTTCCGCGAGCCCCTTCAATCGCTCCACCGCGAGAAACGGCGAAACCACGAGCAATCGCTGCCGGCGAATCTGCGCGAACGGGTCGGGCGATCTCGGCACGTGCCCCAGTGGCCAGAAGCGAAGGGCCTCGAACGGCTCCGGC
>JABFRG010000346.1 GCA_013141295.1 Polyangiaceae bacterium | reverse complement strand
CATGACGCACCGGAGGTGGCCGCCACGCACTTCGCGCGTTCGTGCCCCAGCGTCGCCACCGGCGATCCCGAAGGGTGCCATCTCCTCGGCGTCTTGCTCGTCGACGGTCGAGGCATCGCGGCAGACGTACCGCGCGCGCTTCAGCTGTGGGCGGACACCTGCGAGCGCGGCCATGCTCACGCCTGCTACACGTTGGCCATCGAGTACAAGGTCGGCGCGCACCTGCCGCCGGACGGCGCGAAGGTACTTGCACTTTACATGCGTTCTTGCGATCTCGGGGAGCTCGGCGGGTGCAGCGCCGCAGCGCAAGTACTCGACGAAGGCACCGCGGGCGTTCCCGCAGACGAAGCGAGGGCCCGCGCGCTCCTGCAAAAGTGCTGCGATGCCGGCAGAAAGTTCGAGTGCGGCCGTCTCATGGACATGGACGATCGCGTGACCCCGCGGGACAGAGCGATCTACCGCGCGTTCCACGTGTCGCATCGCGACGCGAAGCTCGACAAGGTCGACCGCTCGCCGGAAGAAGCCAAGCGCCTCGCCGCGGCGGCGGTGGCGGCGCTCGGCGCCGGCACGCCCTTCGATACGGTGGCCGACAAATACGGCGGCGCCGACACCCTGGCCCGCGTCGGACGCGGCGAGCGCGTCAGCTTTCGCCTGAAGCCGCAGACGCAGACGCCGCCCCCGCCGTACACCTCCGCGCGCCCGCAGCCGGAGTTCGGCGTGAAAGCGGGCAAGGCCATCGCCCTGCCCAACCCGACGTTCGGCTTCGTGGTGCTCTACCGGATCCGCTGAGTCAGAAGATCTGGCCGCCCGTGATGCCTGCGTCCAGGTGTTGGCGAAGCCCGCGGTGTCGGTGACCTTGCCGCCGGCGTGACCATTGGGCGGATTGGGGCCCGAAGGCTTGAGCACCACCGGGCTCTGCGCCGGGTTGGTCTTGTTGGTGAATTGCCCGAAGTTGATGCACGTCGCGGTGGGATCGCCGGCAATGAAGCGCGGGGTCTGCATGCCGCCGTGACAGTTGTTGCCGAGCGAGCAGTTGATCCCCGCCCCCACGCCCTGCCCCATGAGGCTCGGGAGAAGGGTTGGTCTGGAAGAGCGCCACGTTCTTGCAGGTGGGGTTGGTGCCCACCTCCGATACGTCGCCGATCTCGAACTTGTCGGCCTGGATGCGCACCCGCTCGCCGGGCTGGAACGGCGCCCAGGAGTCGGGCACCGCGAAGATGGCGGAGCCGGGCGGAAGCGGCGTCTCCACGCCGCCGGGGAACACCGCGTTCACGTAGGAAAACGTGTCGCCGGGGTCGACGAAGAGCTTGTTGTCCTTGCGGAGGCGGTAGAAGAGCGGGCGCGAGAGGGTCGCGCCCTTCCTGAGGCCCAGGTCCGGCACGAAGATGCGGAGCTTGGTGAGGCTCAGGATGCCGCCCGGCATCTGCGCGTCGAAGCGAATCTTCACGCCGGGAATGCCCGCCGGTCCCATGTCGATCTCATTGGGGCCGGCGTTGATGACCGCGTAGCCGCTGGAAGGCAACGCCGTCTTCTGCTTCACCAGCGCCTCGAAGCGGAGCCAGGTGAACACCTTGGCCGCCAGATCCGGGAACGTTGCCAGCGCTGGCCCCTCGTGCTCCCGCTGGTTCAGCAGCGGGCTCGCGGTCGCGTCATCGGTGACGAACCCCGAGGCCATGATGGCCTTGTACTCGTCCGGCGGCGCCAGGAACGTGGGCGCGTTCTTGAAGGCCACCGCCGTGGTGTGGCAGCCTTTGCCGCAGGCCGCCACGAAGGCCGGCTTCAGCTCGTCGAAGAGCTGCTTGGCCACCTCCGAAAGCGGCGGCGAGGGAGGTGGGTTCGAGGACGTCCCGGCGTCGACCTCGTCTTGCTGGGCGGCGCACCCGGTGGACGAGAGCGCCGAGGGCGCGAGCCCCAGCGCGAGAACGCCGATACCGAGCCCCGCCGCGAATGTTTCGCCCCCGTGCTTCATACGCGCAATCGTTGCACGAATCGCACCCGCGCGGGGGCGGTGAAAAAGCGCGCGATCCAAGGGGTCGGGCGTGCCACCTGTGTCGTTCCGCGGAGACACCTGGATCGGGACGTCGATGGCCAAGGCCCTCTACGACACTCTGGATGTGAACCCAGAGATACTCTCACTTTGCGCCTATCGTCAAAGTGCGACCACCAGACCCCGCGTGCGTCGTCGCGTCCACAGGGACGACGCTTCCGGCCGCTACCTCATTGCGAGACGTCTCCGATTCCTCCTCCCAGCGGTCTGATTGTCGAGGTCAACTCGACGGCGGTACACCAGTAGCTAGCTTGGCTGCGGCGTGCACGGCTCTTTGGGATACAACAGCTCATGCTCCGCGGCATCGAAGTCCTTACAATTCTCACGCTCGCCGTCGCCTGTCGGAGCCCGCCGGATCTCGTCGTGGTCCCCGTCGCGCTCCCTCAGCGAATCGAAGTAGCTTCACGCACCGATTGCCACGTGACCGTGCGGATAGGTCCATGGTCTCCAGCGGATTCGGGCTGTAAGATTGCGCTGGAGGGATCGTACAGCGAGCCCACGGTGCACGCCGCCAACGAAACGGGCTTGATTCCGGCCGAACATCTCCTGCGGTGCGACGCCGACGAGTTCGTCTGCAAGCGTCGCCTCGTCTGCAGGTGCCCAAAGCTCAGTCGAGCCGAGGCCACAACTCACCACTAATTAACTAAGGTAGCTAGCCGTCCACGTGTACGTACCCGGCGCCCTGGAGCGCATAGGGAATCGTCTGGTTGATCAGATCGGCCACGTCGCCGAGCTCGCGCAAGGTGCGAGAGCCATACAGCGCCTTGGCGCGCTCGAGGGCCCGCATGGTGGCGGGGCCGGCGTCTTCCGGACGCGCGATCTCGACCTTGAGCCGGATCTGGCCGTCCGGCTCCAGCGTGGCGATGGCGTCGCGCTCCACGGCGACGAACGCCAAGAGCTCGTGGAAGAAGCGCGCGTAGGCCACCACCAGGGCCGGGTGCTCCAGCGTGATGAACATCGCCGCGAGGAGCTGCGCGCTGTCGACCCGACGGCCCCCCGGCGACGTGTACACGAATGGCGTCGGTAGCTCCGCCA
Source organism: Polyangiaceae bacterium (assembly GCA_013141295.1). Lineage (GTDB taxonomy): Bacteria > Myxococcota_A > Polyangia > Polyangiales > Polyangiaceae > JABFRG01. Next base: position 4,376 of record JABFRG010000346.1, on the reverse strand, counting down.
GCGGTCCCGGCCGTTGCGTGTGCCAGCCGCTGCCCAGCGGCACCTGCGAGACGATGTCGCGATAGAGCTGATCGGCGATGGAGTCCGGCGTGTCGAGCCCACCGCAGAAGAACGAGAAGGCGACCTCCTCGGTGATGGCGTCGACCGGATAGCCCACGTACCGGTAACAGCCCACCGGCGCGCCCCCGCCCACCGGGCACGACGGGCACTCCGCGGAGCCCCGCGCGAAGGTGTCGAGCTCCTGGCAGATGCCGCCGTAGCTCAGGGTCTGCGGGGCCCGTCCGGTGACCTGCACCTGCACCTGCACGGTGGCACGCTGCTCCTCCGGCACCTGCGCTTCGATGGCGCCCTTGTATGCGCGGAGCTTCAGCTTCCCGAGAAAGCCGTCGACGCCCAGAGAACGCTGCAGATCGCACCCACGAAAACCGATGTAGTCGGCACCCATGGCGGCCATGCTACGCCCACTCGGCCCCCGCGTGCGACCGCTCGTGGGGGAAATGCCCGAGCGCAGCCGTGCCCGCGATACCGTGCATGCATGGGCTGGCGCAAGATGGCGATCTGCGGCGCGATGCTGGGCTGTCATCGGACGGCGCCGACACCCACGACGTCACCGCCCGAGAAGGCGCCGGCGCCGGTGCTCGACGCAGGCCCGGCCCCGACGCCGCTGCACCTCTCGGACGAGAGCACCTTCGCGCTCCAGGGCACGCGCATGCTGGTGGCCGCGGGGAAGATCCGCGATCCCGACGCGCCGGCGCTGGAAAGTGCCCTGCGCGACACCTACGCGCGGATGCGGAGCGACGAGGACGATCCCGCATCGACGCTTCGCCCATCGCGCGTGATGGGAGCGCCTTCGAGTCCTGACGTCATCCTCTACGACGTGCCGGTCCAGGCGGAGCGCAGCGTGGTGATCTTCCTCCACGGCTACGGAGGCCGCTTCGCCCTCCCCTGCTGGCAGGTGGCCACCGCCGCAGCAGCGTCGGCCTTCGCCACCGCCTGCCCCGCGCTCGGCACCGAAGGCGATTGGTGGACGCCGGCCGGCGAGGCGCGCCTCCGGGAAACGGTGGAGCTGCTGCGCAACGCGGGCTTCCGAAGCTTCGTACTGGCGGGCCTCTCCAACGGCGCGGTGGGGGCCTCGCGACTCGCACCCCGCACGCCCGGCACCTTCGCGGGCCTGGTGCTGGTATCCGGCGTCGACCCGGCCGCTCGGCCTCCGGGCATCCCCACTCTGGTGCTCCAGGGCAGAACCGACGCCATGGCCGGCGCCCCCGCAGCTCGCGCCTACGCGACCCGCGTGCATGCAACCTACACCGAGCTCGACGCCGGGCACTTCGCCCTCGTGGTGCGCTATCGGGAGTCCGACCAGGCGCTGCGCTCCTTCTTCGCGCAGCTGCGCTAGACGCTACTCGAAGATTTGCCCGCCGGAGATGGCTTGCGTCCAGGCGTTGGCGAAGCCGGCCGTGTCGGTGACCTTCGCGCCGGCGTGGCCGGTGGGCGGGTTGGGGCCGGAAGCCTTGAGCACCACGCGGCTCTGGCCGGGGTTGGCCTTGTCCACGAACTGCCCGAAGTTCACGCAGGTGGTGGCGGCATCGCCGGCCACGAAGCGCGGGTTCAGCTGGCCACCGTGGCAACCGCCGGCCGAGCAATTGATGCCTGCGCCGACCCCCTGGCCGGTGAGCGTGGGCATGAGCAGCGTCTGGAACATCGCGGCGTTCTTGCACGAGGGAAGCTTCGGAACTTCGACGACGTCGCCGATCTCGAACTTGTCCATCTGGATGCGGAGCTTGTCGCCGGCCTGGAACGGCGTCCACGACTCGGGCACCGCGAAGATGGCCGACCCGGGAGGCAGCTGCGTCTCCACACCGCCGGGAAAGACGCCGTCGACGTAGGAGAACGTGTCGACCGGATCGACGTAAAGCTTGTTGTCCTTGCGGAGCCGGTAGAACAGGGGCCGGGTGAGCTTCACGCCCTTCTTGGGGCCGACGCTCTCGGGGACGAAGATGCGAATCTTGGTGAGGCTGAGAATGCCGCTGGGCATGGCGGCTTCGAAGCGGATCTTCACGCCGGCGACCCCGGCCGGGCTCATGTCGACCTCGTTGGGCCCCACCACGATGGCCTGGAACGCGCTCGCGGGCAGCTGCTTCTTGGCCGCGGCCGCGGCCTCCATGCGGAGCCAGGTGAAGACCTTGGTAGCGAGCTCCGGGTAGCTGGCGATGGAAGGCCCTTCGTGCTCGTTCTTGTTGAGCAGCGGGCTCGCGGTGGGGTCTTCGGTGACCATGGTGGAGGCCTTGATCGACGCATACTCGTCGGGCGGCTTCAGGAACATCGGGGCCGACTTGAAGGCCACCCCTGTGTTGTGGCAGCCCTGGCCGCAGACCTTCACCAGCTCCGGCTTCAGCTGGTTGAAGGTGTCCTTCGCCAGCTCGGCGAGGGGCACCTCGGCGGGCGTGCTCGCGCCGCCACCCTTCAGCGATACGTCGTCCTGCTGGTCGTCGCAGCCCACGACCGAGACGCTGGAGCAAACGGAGAGCGCCGCAACGACCATCGCGAGCGAGAACCTTCGACCTGACATCATGAGGCTGAGTCTCCCGGGTGTGACAGAGAGGCGCACTTCGCTGCGCGCAGCTGCCCCGACGGCCGCGCCGACGAGATGCAGGTACGGAGCGCACTATTGGGTTATCTCCGCAAACCAAATAGGCAAAAGGAATTCGACAATGCGCAATTGCGGCGTACTCGCCATTCGATGGGCAAGAATTGCGGCAACAAAACCACGCAGACGTTTCGTCGGGCAGGCCGCTTCTGCCTCGGATCGGACGTCGCCGGGCGCCCGGTGCACCGCTTGCGTGCTCCCTCCCGGGCCGCAGGTAGGTCGGGCGCCTACCGCGTCGACTTCTTCGAGGACTTCTTCGGGGCGGGCTCGGGGCGCGGCGCCATGTACGCCTCGAGATAGCGCGTCACCGCCTTCTTGGTCTCGGCGACCAGCTGCGGCGCGAGCTGTGGGCCCCGCTGAAAGGCCACCACCAGCATGGCGCTGACGATCTCCACCACCACCATGGCCACCACGCGCCGCTGCGCCGCATCGAGGCTCGGCGCCTGCAGCTGCAGCGTGAGCTCGAGCCGCCGGGCGAACTCCTGGTTCACCTCGTCGCCTTCCACCAGCAGCTGATCGGTGAGCTTGATGCTCATCGCCACCGCGCGAAAGCCCGGCTCGTTGAGCTGGAAGTCGGCGAACAGATCGATGCCCCGCTCCACCAGGCTCTGCCACGGCTGGGTCAACGCCTCGGGCGTTACCAGCGAGTCGAAGAGCGCCCGCGTCTTGTCCAGGTAGCGCGGGATGAGCGCCTGGAACATGGCCAGCTTGTTGGGGAAGAAGCGGTACACGCTGCCGATGGACGTCTCGGCGCGCTCGGCGATGGCCTCGGTGGTGGCCGCCTCGTACCCCACCTCCGCGATGATGTCCGTGGCAGCGTCGAGGATCCGCTCGTAGCGCTCGCGACTGCGCGCCTGCGCCGGCACCGCGCGGCCTTCGCCTCCGGCGGGTATGCGAGTCGGGGGCTTCGGTTCGGCACGCTTCGCCACGGGATGGGTCATCTACCGATTTTCGCCGGGGCATTGGAATACTTTTCCGCGGCGCAGTGCTGAGCTTGACAAACGTGAGGCAGACTCACATTCTACAAACGTGAGGGTCGCCTCACGTTTCTCCCTCTCGCCGCTTCGGGTGCCCATGCAGAACCTTTCTCGTCGCTCCGGAGGCGCGAGCCTCGTGCCCATTCCCAGCGCCTCTCTTGCCACCGTGCGCGAGCCGCCCACGCCCCCGGGGCTCCCTTGGATAGGCCAGCTGCGCGAAGCCTGGCGCGACCCCATCGCGCTCTTCTTGAGCGCCCGCGAGGCCTTCGGCGACGTGGTGAGGTTCCGCTTCGGCCCCATCGAGTACCACCTGGTGAACGACCTGGGGGCGGTGAAGCACGTGCTGGTCGACAACGCGAAGAACTACGTGAAGAGCAGCAACTACGCCGGCCTGAAGATCATGCTGGGCGAGGGTCTGCTCACCAGCGAGGGCGACTTCTGGAAGCGCCAGCGGCGGCTCTCGCAGCCGGCCTTTCACCGGGAGCACCTCGCGGGCTTCGCCACCACCATGGCCGGCGAGACGCAGCGCATGCTCGATCGCTGGAGCCGCATCGAGCCGGGCACCTGCGTCGACGTGCACGCGGAGATGATGCGCCTGACCTTCGCCATCGTGGGGCAAACCCTGCTGTCCACCGACGTGGACGACGACTCGAGCGCCATCGGCGAGGCGCTCGACATCGGCCTCAAATGGACCAACGACTACGCCGAGGCTTTGGTGCGCCTCCCGCCCTGGGTCCCTACCCCCTCCAACC
>JABFRG010000920.1 GCA_013141295.1 Polyangiaceae bacterium | reverse complement strand
TCGCTTCAACAAGAGCGCCCAATCCAGCCTCGCCGTGGGCGCGTAGAGCTCGCCGTCCAGCAGTCGCCGCCAGTGGGCGAAGGCGAGCACATGGCCGCTGACGCGTTCGGCGGCGCCGGTTTCCAAGGCGTCGACCGAGATTCCAGTCACGACGCTTGGCAGCGCCAACACGACCAGTAGAAGCGCTCGTGGCCGTGTTTGAAAGGCCTTCGGTCGCGCGGGTTTGGGATCCATCAGAGGCTACTGTTGCAGGCAGGTGGTGACGGCGTCAATCGCGCGTACCTTCGATGGCGGGCCGTTTGCCCCGCGCCTTCTGCCCCGCTTCGATACCATAAGACTTCATTTTTCGATAGAAGGTCGGCCGCGGAATCCCCATCGCTTGACACGCCTCGCTCACATTCCACCGTGTCGCTCTGAGGCAGTCCAGCATCTGGGCGGCCTCCTTGGTTCTGTGCTCTGCGCGCGAAGAAGCCACGGCTAGGGCTGGTTTCACGCGCTCGAGATCGAAGTCTCGCGCGGTAAGGGTATCGTGCTCGGCCAGCACGACGGCCCGCATGAGCACGTTTTGCAATTCCCGAACGTTGCCCGGCCATCGGTGACCCAGCAGGACACGCAGCGCCGAGGCGTTCAAGGCCTGCGGCGCCTTGCCGGCAGCCGCGGACGCAACATGCAAGAAATGCTGGCTGAGCTCCGGAAGGTCTTCGAGGCGCTCCCGGAGCGGCGGCACCGTCAGCTCCACCACCGCAATGCGGTAGTAGAGGTCTTCGCGGAAGCGGCCCGCTTCGACTTCGTGACGGAGTGCGCGATGGGTCGCGCAAACGATCTTGACGTCGATGGACTTCGGCCGCGTTGCCCCGACACGCGCGACTTCGCGCGCTTCGAGCACACGCAAGAACTTCACCTGCATGCTGAGCGGCATCTCTCCGACTTCATCGAGGAGCAGGGTTCCTCCATCCGCGGCTTCGATGAGGCCAATCTTGTTGCGATCTGCACCGGTAAACGCACCTTGGACGTGCCCGAAGAGCTCGGATTCAAGAAGTGATTCTGGAATCGCACCACAGTTGATGGCTATGAAGGGGCCGTTCTTCCGGGCGCCCCCAAAGTGGATTGCGCGTGCAACCCACTCCTTTCCGGTGCCGCTCTCGCCGTGGATGAGCACATTGACGTTGTTGAACATCACCCGGTCGAGCACCCGAAACATGCGCTGCATGGCAGGGCTCCTGCCGATGATTGCTTGGTCCCCATACTGCCTCATCGTCGCGTCGCCGCGAGTTTGAGCCTGCTCCGTCAACCGATGAATTTCCTCGGCTTGCCCAGACAGTAGGTCCGCCGTGCGCAAGCGTTCTTGCTCGAGCTCGCGCGTTCTGACTGCGAGCTCTTTCACGAGCCGCGCATGCTTAAGGCCAATCGCAACTTGATCGGCAAAGGCCAAAAGCAGCTCAGCCTCGTCGTCGCGAAACCCGCCTCGACGGAAGCGGTGGTCGAGATACAGCGCGCCGAGGACGCCGTGGGGGCCGCGAATCGGTGCACACACGATAGCCTGCAAATGCATGGCGTGCACGGACATGCTTCCTGCGAGCCGTTCATCTGCGCGTGCGTCGACCGTCACGAGCGGCTCTCCGGATGCGATCACTTGCTCGGCGATCGTCTTGGAGAACTTCCACGCCCCCTCGGTGAGGTCGGTTCGGGCCATATTGCGCACGAAGGGCACGTCCAGTTCCCCTGCCGCGCGCTGCGCCGGCGCGAGGATCACGAAACCGCGATCCGCACGCGTGAGCTCCATCGCGCCGTCTAGCGCCATCCGAAGGATCTCCTCCGCGTCGAGCGACGTACTCAGACGGCGATTGATGGCCACAAGCTGCTCCAGTCGGCTTGCGCGCAAGATGGCTTCGGGAGAGTTCGCGCCGGCCCGCTGAGGCTCGGCGAGAGCACGCCGTACCGGATGCGCCCAGAACGCCTCGCGATGCGCCGTGGAAAGGCGCATCGCGATTCGCTCCATGCTCGCGCGTGTTCCCGCGCGGAGCCGCGACGCCAACTCACGCGCACCTCCGTCGTCCAGTGTATCGGCCAACGCGACTTCGACTTCCGCGAGCAAGAGCTTTTGTTGACTTGCGAGGGCTCGTTCCCGGGCGCGCTCCAGCGCCGCAACGCACGCATCTTCCCGGTGAGCGCTCCGTGCAATACGCCCCGTCATCAGTGCTACGCGCGCATCGAGATCTGCCGCAGGCACAGCGAGCGCCAATTCGCTCGCTCGCTTCCGCGCCAGTTCCGCTCGGGGCTCATCACCCATTGCTGCGTAAGCCTCTGCCTCTTGCAGAGACACCTCACATATCTCGCGCTGTGCCGCATTCGCGACGAAGATCGCCCGGCTTTCCTCGAAGGACTGGAGCGCCGGGAGGAAGTTGCCGCGCAGGAACGCAAGCTCGCCCAGGACAGCGAGCGCCGTTGCACGCACAAGATCGATGCCGAGCGCCACGGCATGCTCAAGGGCGCGCGCTGCGGCATCTGCGGCGCGTTCGAAGAGACCGATGTCGACGTAGAGCTTTGCTAGATTGCACTCGATGGTAGCTGTGGTGCTCGCGCGATCGACGGCGACGGACATCGAACGGGCTCGCTCATAGGCCGCAAGTGCGGGACCCAAATCGCCCAATTGATGCTCAACGGTCGCCACATTGAGTGCTGCATTGGCGATGAGGTCTGGCGATTGCGAGCGTCGCGCAGAGGCGAGGGCAGCTCGATACGTTTCCGCTGCGATCTCGGTTTGCCCCGCGCGGTAGGCGACGAGCGCCTGGTAGCTCAGTGAGCGGGCTGCTGAACGCGAGCGTCCGACTTGCTCGTGCATGCGGGCGGCTACCTCAAGGTGTTGGCGCGCCTTCTCGCTGTTGCCCATGTAGGTGTATGATACACCAATGCTATCATGGAGCGACGCCGTCACCGCCGTCACCGCGTCGGCATCGGAGAGCGCTGCCGTTGCGACGCGCGCGGCATCTCGGTATGCGCCGCTTTGGATGTGCACGCGACTCAATAGCTCGGAAAAAATTGCGCGAGATTCTACAGGTACCGATTTGCGTGCACGGGCGAGTTGCCCATGTGCGCGCCGCAGTAGGCCGCGTTCGAGGTAAACCTTTGCGGCGGCGATCGCGACGCGCCACGCGGTACTTCGCGGGCCCCGCCTCCGAATGCGGGCCAAGGCGGAGAGCGCATCGTCGGGCGGCCCCACACTCGCGAAGATTTCAGCCGCGCACAGGTAGGGAATAGAGCCCTCGGCGTGTCTTGTAGCCTCAGGCCCCCCATCCCCCCCTTGCAGCGCATGCGCCGCCTTGCGCCAAAAGTCTGCGCGCTCGGCCCACTGGGCTTGGCTCTCCTGCGCAAGCTCCGATGCCTCATTTTCGCGCCGCAACATGCAGAGAACCACGACACGGAGCGCTGCCAGCTTGCTGGAAACGTCGGGCGGCACGTCGGGTTTCTGTAGAGCGGTCCGCAGAATATCGTCCGCAGCAACGCAAGCGCGCATGACCGTCTCCGGCGCTAGGGCTGCGAGAATCAATTCCCCATGGGTGGGGCGTGCCAACCGAATATGGCGCTCCTCGACGCGCACCAAAGATCGTGCGTAGAGCTCGCGTGCGCTCTCCAGGGTCGAGTCTGCATCCACGAGGCCCTCCGCACCCAGGATGGCGACGCACGCGAGGAGCTCTCGCGCCGGCTCACGGAGTGCAGCCAGCTCCGCCACTCGTCTCTCCGCGGGCCGCCCGCGACCGTCGCCCGCACTTCCGCCCGCACTTCCGCCCGCACTGTGGCCCGCCTTTCGCGCGGCAATGAACTCCACGACTTGCGCCGGGTAGCCTTCCGTGATGGCCAGCGCATCTTGGGCGTCGTCGGCGAACCCCGCCTCGTCAAGCCACTCGCGTACAGTGGGGGGCGTGAGCGGCGAGACGAGGAGGTGCGTCGCGCGAGGAACCTGCACGTCCTGCACCGTCTCGGCGCCGAGAAGCAGCACATTGCCGCGGTCTCCCACCATGCGAACGATGGCCTGCCACGCGTTCCGCTGTTGCGGTGCGAGCGCCTGCAGCTCGTCCAAGACGAGGACGGTAGGTACGTTGCCATCGACGAGACGTGCTACGCGTGCGAACACGTCTTCGTCTGCGATGGCTTCCGGAGCGCCGCCTCCGGCTTGCGTCACCATCGACATCAAGGGGGACGGGTGGGTTGCGTGCCCTTCCGCAACCACGCAGGAGAGCTGCGCCTGCCACTTCATCTCTTCGAGCAGCCGCGATTTTCCAACGCCCTCGGCGCCTGCAAGCACGAGGGTGCGGGGCGCCTCGCGCCCTTCTTGGAGGGCCGTGAGTCGCTGGCGAAAATGGTCCATCTCCGAGGCGCGTCCCCACAGGGCGACCGGCTGCGAAGGCATCGCCGACCACGCGGTGGACCGCATCCCGAGGGCATCCAGCACTTCGGCGACATCCGCGGGTCTCGCTTGGGGGTCGCGGCTCCGCGCGCGCGACGCCAGCGCGCTGACGCTCTGGGGAGCTCCATGCGTCGCATTGCAAAGGTGGGTCAGGGCCACGCCGATGGCGAACACGTCTGCCCGCGCGTCGAGGACGCCGCCCAACAGAGCCTCGGGCGCAAGCGATCCGAGCGTTCCCGCGATCGAGGTGCGTGGCTTGCCCATTTGCGAACCGGCGCTGAGGTCGATGAGGATGCCGCGGCCGGCGAGGTTTACGATGATGTTGTCAGTCTTGAAGTCTCCGTGCAGAACTCCGAGGGTATGGAGCGTCCGTAACCCTTCGAGTGCGTCGACAAGCGGTTGTCGCACCGCCGAGAAGTCCTTCCCAGCGGCCCATTCCGTGAGCGTCTCGCCCTCGATGTATGCGGCCGTGTAGAAGGCGCGAGCTACCGGTTCGCCTCGACCGGCGCGACCAAGCACTCCGAGGTCCAGAACGCGGCTGACGCTTGGGTGCACGACGCCGCGCAGCAAGCGAAACTCCCGGAGCAGGGCTACCACCAGCTCGGGGGAGCCCGAACGAACCAGCTTGAGCGCGACGTCGTGTCCGGCGAGCTCGTCATGGGCGAGGTAGGTAGAGCCAGCGCCGCCTTCGCCAAGCAGACGACCGAGCCGGTATCGGCCAGAGACAAGGTCGCCCTCAATCATCGTGTCTCACAATAGCCTTGAACGAAACAAAATGAGACATTTTGATACCAAATGCGCATCTAAGTTCATGATTTGTATTGGTAAAAATCAGGCATACATTCTGCTCAGAGCGCCTTCGCACACACAGTGCAGAGAGGTGTCACAATGAAATTCGTAGCGATGTTCGGAGTGGGCATGTTGAGCGCCGTCGGAGTCTTGGCGTGCGCAGCGGAGACCCAACAACCCCAGCAACCCACGGAAACGACCGAGCAAGAGGTTCGCAAAGGCACGCCACCCGCCGCACCCACCTCTGCCCCCACCAGCGGCAAGGCTGCAGACGCGGGCGTTGCCGATCGCTGCACCGGTCGCTCCGAGGCTGAATGCAGCACCATGAACGCCTGTCGTGCCGCGTACGTGGGACGCTGCGACTGCACCTGCTCGACGTTCAAGGCCGCCGATGGCAAGACCTATGAGGTCGGCGGCGGATGTGCGAAATGTGCCGCGTCGTGCTTTGGTTTCGTAGACTGTGTCCAACCCTGAGCGCGAGCGACAACGATGAAGTTTCAATCGGGCAGCCCCAGCAAGTGGCTGAGTGCGACGGGCCTTGTCACCATCGCTTGCGCGTGTGTGGTGAGTCCGCAGCCGCAACCGCCGCTTCCGAGCGTCGAAATCGACCTGGAGCTCGCCCGACTGAAGCTGCTCCCCTCCGGAGAACAGACCGTGCTCGAAGGCTTGCCGGGCTCGGTCGTCATTCGCAACCGACCCGCAACCGCAGGCACGATCGAGGTGGTGAATCTGAATGATGCATCGCCCCTTGTCGAGCTTGCGGTGGGCGTCGACGGCAGCTTCCGCGGTGTCGTCTCCGGCGCCGTAACCGACGAGTTCCGCTTGCAGGCGAGCGCATACGAAAAGCGCTCTGCCCCGCTCGACATCACGGCACGTATCTCGGGGGATGCGGTGGAAACGGTGCAGCCGTCTCGACCGCTCGCGTGCTTGACCCTCGAGCCAGCCGCAGACCTCGACTTTGGCGAAACCTTCGTTCCCAAAACCCTGCCGCTGCTCCTCACGAGCGGCTGCACCGCGCCGGTGGTGTTGCAAGACGTCAAGAAGCGAACGGGCGGCTCCTCCTGGCAAGTGGCGAGCCCTCTACCCCTCACCCTCGCGCCGGGCGCGAAGACCACTGTGAACGTCGTGTTCACGCCAGCTGGGGCGGGGGTTAGTCGCGAGGTGCTCCTCCTTAGCTTTGTCAGCCCGGAAACAGGGACCCGCCCGGTCAGTGTACGCGGGCTCGGCTCCACAGACCGTTGCAGAGGGCGGAGCGAGCAAGAGTGCGTCACACTCAACAGCTGCCGCAGCGCCTACGCAAGCACCTGCGGGTGCAGTTGCTCCACGTTCGCCGCGGCCGACGGCAAGCGCTACGAGGCGGGCGCTGGCTGCGCCGCGTGCCCCGCAACGTGTTTCACGTATGCGGCCTGCGTCGCGCCATGAGGTTACTGCGGGCTCACAACGAGGTCTGGATTGTCGAGCATCAAGGCCTGGTAGGTCGTCTTGCCTGCAGCCACCCTTTCCAACGTGCTGAGCATGCTCGTCACCACCGCGTCCGGCGATTGCTCTCGCTGGGTTCGCCCAATCAGCAGGTTGTGCGAGGGGTCGGTTATGTTCGCCGGAAGAAACGTACCGAGGCTGCTCGCTTCGCGCTGGTAGTACTGCGGAAAGTTGACGCGATGTCGGGCGATCGTGAGGTCTTCCACTCCGTAAGCCCACACTGGATGCCGATGGGCAATGCCGATAATGGTGCTCGAGTCTGCGAGCCAGTAGGAGGCTTGTCCGGCGTTCAGAGGCGTGGCGAAGCCCGCTCCGACCAGTCGGATTCGCACCCTTCGCCCGTTGCCAATTTCCTTTTCCAGAAGGACCGACTGCAACTCCGACGCAGGTATCGTGTCGTCTGCCGGATTGGGAATCGGAACCACGTCGATTTCCTTGTACCCGTTCTTCAGGTAGCGCGCCTTCTGCGACTCGAGCGGCCTGAAGGGGACTCCCCCGGGCTCCCAATTCGACAGGATGGGCGAGAACTCGATGGCGCTATAGATGCTGCTGGCTAGTTTTCCATAAAGGGGAGGCAGCTTCTCATAAAGGGGAGCGGTCGGCTCCGGATCCAGCGGGGAACCCAGTGGCTTGAAGCGCGGGCGGTGAGCAGCGGATCGCACGGAGAGTAGGCCAAGCAAAGGCACATCCGCAACGTAGGCGCCCGGGGACCACGGGCCTCGCGGCGCGACTTGGGGAGTCAGCTCGCCCAATTTCCGTCGGCACTGCACTCGGGCCGCGTCTTCGGGC
>JABFRG010001092.1 GCA_013141295.1 Polyangiaceae bacterium | reverse complement strand
TGCTACCTCCGGGCCCTTTCTCTTGGTGGCGATCGTGGTGATCATCGCGACCCGCTCACCGATCGGCCAACTACCCGGTGACGGCGGGCTGCTCAGATTTCTGCGATTTTGGACGCCCGGCTACAGAATATCCGAGCTCGAACGGCATCACGGCGCCCACTGGGCCGGCGCCGAGCCCGAGGTACCCGAAGACTGGCTGTCCCGTCGCCGGGCGACCCGTGTACAATCCATCGGGCTTGGACGCCCCGCTCTCCACGACGCTGACCACCGCGCGTCTCGTGCTCTCGCCCTCGAGAGCCGGCGACGTGGGCGCCATCCGCACCGCGCTGCGGAAGAACCGGGTGCATCTAGCGCCGTGGCAACCCAAGACCATTGGCGATCCCACCTCGCTCTCGTCGGTGACCGCGAGCATTACCCGCGACCGCAAGCTGTGGCGCGCCGGGACGCAGTTCGCCTTCTGGGTGTTCGAGGCGGAGCGGCCCGACGTGGTGGTGGGACGAGTGTCGATGAGTGGGGTCTGGCGCTCGGCGTACCACGGCGCGTACCTCGGCTACTGGGTCGACGGCGACTGCAACGGTCGGGGCATCGCCACCGAGGCAGTGGCCGCGGTGCTGGCCTTCGCCTTCGGTCCCCTGGGCCTCCATCGGGTGCAGGCCGCCATCATGCCGAACAACCTGGCGAGCTTGCGGGTCATCGAGAAGCTCGGGTTCCGCCGCGAGGGGTTCGCCCAAAGGTACCTGCAAATTGCAGGCAAATGGGAAGACCACGTGCTCTTCGCCATGCTCTCCGACGAGCTCCCCGGCGGCACCGGCGACGTCGACTTCGCGATCTGAATCCCCAGTTTCGGCTCGGCGCCTTTGAAACGCCGCCTTTTTCGCGCCTTCTGCGTTGTTCGTCGTCGACGTAGCAGAAGTACGGCTCCTCCTCTCGCCTCCTCTCGCCTTGAAGGCACGAGAAAATTCGACGTTTCGCCTCGGTCCGGAAGACTGGGGACACCCCTAGCGCTCGCGAAGCCCTCGGACGCCGGTCGCGACGCAAAACGCCGCGAACCCCCCAGGCCGCGAGGGCGAGGGCCCACTGGAACACCGCCGAGCTCGCGCGCAAATATCCGAGGACGCTGGCCACGCCAGCGAGCGCGTTCAGGGAGCGCAAGCGCACTTGGCGGAGCTTCTTGCGCACACGCGTGAGGCCTACGAGGCGCCGCCGCCCCGGCACGCGATCCAGGAGCTCGACGAGCTCCTCGCGTGCGGCGACCCATCTTGCAGCTGAGCTGCGCCAACCTCGAGCGCGCCTGACGCAGCTCAACCGCTCGGACGCGAGCGGACGAACATGTGATCGATTGCGCGTCTTGAACCCATCAACGTCGTAGTCTCTTTGGTCGCCCCTTCGCACGATCTTGTGCTGGGCATGTGTGCATGCGCGGCCTTCGCTGCGGCGATCCCGAGCGTAGTGCGCTTCGGAAGGAGAACCCCTGGGTGTCCACCCAGCCACAGTTGAATTGTCTAGTTTAAGTCGAGATCGGAATCGGAGGTTATCGTGAATACTGTACGAAACGCAGTCGGGTTGCTCATGTTCGCCGTCACCGCGGTCACGTCGTCGGGGTGCTCAGGTTCTGTCGACGCCTCTGACGACGCCTCTGACGACGCCTCTGGCGAGGGTTTTGGATCCACGTCTGAGGCGCTATCGACGGATGGCGCTTGGGGGCGGATGGTAGACGCTCGCCCGGGTGGTGGCTATTGCCTCGCCAGCAATCTTGTTCTAGAGCATTGCAACGGATCTGCTTCGCAGCAGTGGCGCGTCGTCGTCACGCAGGTCGTGCTTGATACCGCGCTTCGCAGGAGTGTAGTTGGCTTGCTTCAGAACCAGGCGACCGGCCTTTGCGCCTACAATGTGAACCTCAATCATTGGATTGGCCTCGGGCCGTGTGGCATGAACGCCCAACAGTACTTTGTTCACATCAAGGCTTCCGGGAGGGTGACGATACCGGAGTGGCTCCAGAACTACAACCGGGTTGGTAACGTGTTCACCCCGTAGCGAGCCGCTCATCGACAGGCTCGGATTCCGCCGCGAGGGGTTCGTCCAGATGTGCCTGTAGATTGCAGGCAAATGGGAAGGCCACGTGCTCTCCCCGGCGGCACCGGCGACGTCGACTTCGCGATCTGAGCGGGGTGCTGTCTAGCGGTCGCGGCCTACCGCATGGGTCAGGCGCACCAGCGCGATGCGCGCATCGATGCGGGCGGAGATGGCGTCGAGGCGAGCGCGGGTGAGCTCGGTCTCGGCGTCGAGGAGCTCCACGCTGGTGGAGCGGCCGTTTTGGAACAGCGACCGCCGCACCCGGTACGACTCCTCGGCGGCGGCCAGGCTGCGCACGGTGGTCTTCTGGGCGCCTTCGGCGTTGTTGCGGGCTTCGACCGCCTGGGCGATCTCCACCCGCAATGCATCCATCACCCCGCGTCGCTGGGCGTCCACCTGGACTCGCTTGGCGTCGAGGGCGCGTCCGGCGGCGCCCGCCGAGAATACGTCGTTGGGGGTCCAGGTGAGCTGCGCCGAGAGTGACCAGGTGGTGAGGAACTTCTCTTGCTGGGGGATGTACCGCTGGTTGGGGTTGGCGCTCGTCACCTCGCCCTGCAGATCGACCCGCGGGTAGCCGGCGGAGCGCGTCGCCGCTGCCTGCTTCTCCAGCGCCAGCGCCGACTCGGAGAGCGATTTCAGCTCCCAGCGGTTCTCGAGCGCCTCGGCAAAGAGCCGCGGCATGGGCTCGGCGGCTGGCAAGGCCTGCTCGCCGGCGACGTCCTCTCCCAGCGCCAGCGCACCTTCACCCTCGTCGTGCATCACTGTGCGTAGCTGCGAGGCCAGCACCTCGGTGAGGTTCTTCGCGCGCGTCTCCAGCTGCTCCGCCACCGCGACCTGCGACTCCACCCGCAAGACGTCGGCCTTGCTGGCGGACGCGGTGTCGAAGGCCTTCTCCACGTCCGAGAGGTGGGCCTTGGCCTGGACCACCGCCTGGGTCGCGACGTCCCGCGTCAGCTTCGCGCGTGCCCATGTATAGTACAGAAGTTTCGCGTCGGCGCGGGCCTTGAGGCGCGCGGCCTTGGCCTGGGCCTCGGCGGCGTCCTTGCTGCGGTCCGCCGCGGCGTAGGTCTGGGTGACGCGAAACAGGTAGTCGGAGACCGGCACCGTGAGGATGGCCTGAAAGGTGGCCTGGTTCAAGATGACGGGAAACCGCTGGGGCGCTTGCACGAGGGGCGAGCCGGCGGGGACCGGCAGCACGTCGTCGGTCTTGGGCACCGTGGGAGCCGCGAGCCCGTAGCCGAGGAGCGGCGCGTCGATGTCCGAGAGCCGCGAGTAGCGTGCCAGGAGCTGAAGCTTGGGGAAGTAGCCCACGAAGGCCTGGTCCAGTTGCGCGGCCGCCACCTCCACGTCGGCCTGCTTGGTGGCCACGTCGACGCTGGTCTTCTCGGCGCGTGAGGCCACGCCGTCGGCGGTGATGCCGTTCGGTGTCGGCGCCGTGACTTCAGCGCCCTGGGCCGCGGCCACTGCGGAAGTCAGCCACAGGGCCGAGACCATGGAGAGCGTTCGTGAGTGGAATTTTGAATGCATGATACACCAATGTTCGAGCCCGTGGCTCGGTCGTCGCGCGGCGCCGTGCCGCGCGGCCTCTGTTGTCGGTTCGCTACGCGGGCGCGCGCAGTTGGCGCGCCGGCGTCAGTGTGCTCCCTCGATCTTGACATTCGGTTGGGGCTTCTTCAGGAGCAGGAGCAGCGCGAAGCCCAGCGAGATGGCCAGCGCCACCACGCGGAACCCCGACTCGAAGCTGAGCACCATGGCCTGGATGGTCACCTTGAGCTTGAGGATGCTCTCGCCCACCAGCTGCGAGCTATAGGTGCGGGTGCCCACGTTCCCGGAGAGGCCGGCCAGCTGCTCCTGGGTGACCGGGTTGTACACGTTGACGCTCTCCGAGAGGTACGAGCCGTTGCGCTTGATGCCGTTGGTGATGAGCACGCCCATGAGCGCGGTGCCCAGGGAGCCGCCCAGCTCGCGGGTGAGGTTGAAGAGGCCGGTTGCGTTGCCGCGCTTCTCCGGGCTCAGATCCGAGAGGGCCACCATGGTGACCGGGATGAAGATGAAGCCGAGGCCCGCCGAGCGAACCAGGTTGGGTTTCACCATGTCCCAGAAGCCGGCCTCGGCGGTGAGCCGCGACGCGAGCACCTGGCTCACGGTGACCACCGCGATGCCGAAGAACAGGAGCTTTCGTCCGTCGAACTTGGGCGCGAGCCGCCCGACGATGGGCATGAGCACCACCGAGACGGAGCCGGCCACCAGGAACACCTTGCCGGTGTCGAGAGCGCTGTAGCGCATCACCGAGCCGGCGTAGAGCGAGAACAGGTAGCTGCCGGAGAAGAGCGCGAAGCCGGTGAGGAAGTTGATGCCGGTGCCGGCCGCGTAGCTACGGTTGGCGAACACCCGCAAGTCGACCACCGGGTTCTTGGTCTCGAGCTCGTGCACCACGAAGGTGACCAGGCAGATGACCGCCACCGCCGAGAGCACGATGATCACGTGGCTCTCGAACCAACCCTCGCGATTGCCCTCTTCGAGGACGTACTGCAAGGCGGGCATACCGATGGCCAAGAGCACGATGCCGAACACGTCGATCTTGGCGGCGTCTCCCTTGGGCGGGGCGAAGTGGGGCTCCTCGATGAAGCGGAGGGTGAGGATGGTGGCGAGGATGCCGATGGGTACGTTGACGATGAAGATCCAGTGCCAGGAGAACCAGCTGATGAGGTAGCCGCCGATGGTGGGGCCAAGCAGTGGTCCGGTGATGGCGGCGAGGCCGAACAGGCCCGAGGCCATGCCGTGCTCGGTCTTCGGGTAGCGCGCGAAGAGGATGCTCTGCGCGGTGGGAATGATGGCGCCGCCGCCGAGGCCCTGGAGCACGCGGAAGAGCACCAGCGAGGGGAGGCTCCAGGAGATGCCGCAGAGGGCGCTGGCGATGGTGAACAGCACCAGCGACGCGGCGAAGTACTTGCGGTAGCCGAAGCGCCGCTGGAACCAGCCGGTCATGGGAATGATGACGATGTTCGCCATCATGTAGCCGGTGGACACCCAGCCGATCTGATCGATGGGTGTGCCGAAGCTGGCGCGAATGTCCGAAAGCGCCACGTTGACGATGGTGATGTCGATCATCGCCATCAGCGCCGCCACCATCACGACGGCGGTGATGCCGGCTTTCGACCCTGAAATCTCGCCTTCGTGTGCGCTGGCCATGGGCTTACTTGGTGAAGACGGTGACGTTGGCGCTCATGCCGGGGCGAAGCACCAGGTCCGGGTGGGCGTCGAGCTTCACCAGCACCGGAACCCGCTGCACCACCTTGGTGAAGTTGCCGGAGGCGTTGTCCGGCGGAAGGAGCGAGAAGCGCGAGCCGGTGCCGGCGGCGAGGCTGTCGACGTGGCCATTGATGGTGCGGCCGCTGAAGGTGTCGATCTTCACCTTCACGCTCTGGCCCGGCTTCATCTCCGCCAGCTGGTCTTCCTTGAAGTTCGCCACCACCCAGGTGTCTTCCAGCGGCACCAGCGCCATGAGCGGGCGCTCCGGCGAGACCAGCTGGCCCACTTCCACGGTGCGGCGCGCGACCACGCCGTCCATCTCGGCCTTCACCTTGGTGTACTCGAGGTTGTACTCGGCCTGCTGCAGCGCGGCGGCGGCCTGGTCCACCCGGGCCTGCGCCAGCGCCACTTGCGCCTTGGCGGCTTCGATCTGCTCCGGGCCCGTCTGCGCGGCGATGAGGCGACCACGTGCGGACTCGAAGGTGCCGGCGGAGTTGGAGACGCCCGCCTGGGCGCTGGCGAGCCGGGCTTGCGACTGGGTGAGCTGCGCGTTCTGCTGATCGAGGTTCGCCTTCTGGCGATCGAGCTCGGCCTTGGAGATGGCGCCGTCGGCAAAGAGCTTCTGGGTGCGGTCGAACTCCTGCTGGGCCAGCGACTTGCGCGACTCCGCCGAGATGATGTCGGCCTTCGCCTGGTCGATGCCGGCTTGCGAGGTTCCCGCCACCGCAGCTGCCTGCGCCAGGCCGCCACGCGCCACCGCCAGGTTGGAGTCGATGCTCCGCGAGGTGATGGCCAGCTGCGTTTCCATCATGCGGAGCTGCGCCTTGGTGGCTTCGAGGTCGGCCTTGGCGGAGAGCTGCTTCACGCGGTAGTCGCGATCGTCGAGCTCGAGGAGCACGTCGCCGGCCTTCACCGGCTGGTTGTCCTTCACCAGCACCTTCATCACCTGCCCGGAGACGCGCGAGGCCACGTTGCCCACGTGACCCTCGACCTGCGCGTCGTCGGTGCTCTCGCGGCCGGCGCTGGTGACGTACGAGATGCCGCCCGCGGCCACCGCCAGGGCGACGAGCACCGGGAGCACGATCTTGGCGCGGTTGGCCTTCTTTCCTGTGGGCGCTGCCTCGGCCTTCGCCGTGGGCTCGGCTTTGGCGGAACGGGGGTCGGTCGCTTGGGAAAGGTCGTCGGTGGGAAGGGTCGCAGCCGCGGTTGCCATGATGCGGTCTGATGAAGCGAATCTCGTTCCAGTTTGCGTCAAAGTTCAAACATGATGAAATTGTAAGGAATTATTTGGCATGACGCGTTTGGATGATGCGCGCTTCGGCTTTCTGGATGAATCGGTATATGTCCGAACCATAATTGGACTATAACCAAAGCATGGCGTTGGATCAGGTGGACCCGCTCTCCCCGGATGCAATTCGGACCCTCCGCGGCGCGCTCAGCCGGGCCGCCTTCGCTGCCAAGGTCGGCGTGACCGCCCAGACCGTCTATCGCTGGGAACTGCCGCCGGACGCCAAGGAGGCCCGGAGGCCGCGGACGCACGATCGCGCCAGGCTTCTCGGCATGCAGGGCAGGGAAGGCGGCGAGGTGGCGAGCGACATCGATCGCGATGGCACCGCAGCCTTGCCCGCGTTCGAGCAGATCCTCCGGGGCGACTGGCGCCGCGGCGAAGCGGAGCTGCTGCAGCTTCTCTCGGCGGAGGTCGCGCCCACGCGGTGTGCGGGGGCGCTGGCTTCGGTGGGGCTCGCGCTGGTGGAAGCGACCCAGCGCGGATCGGCGAGGCGGGCGCTGAGCGCGCTCACGCCGGCGCTCCGCACCGAGTCCACCGAGGAGCTACCCCGGCGCATCGCGCTGTGGGTCCACGCGACGGCGGCGCTGGTGCACTCGCTCCCCGATGGCCAGCTCTTCGATCTCGGGCGCGTGCACGTGCGCGTCGCGCGGGTGGAAGAGGGCGCTGCCGAGGGGGAGGACCTGGACGCACAGTTCCTGTCGGCCGTCGCCACCATGCAGGCGGCCCTCTTCGCCGGCGACGAGCAGTTGGTGCAGCGAGCCATCGGACGCGGGCAGCTCTTCGAACGCGAGAGCCTGGCCCCGCTCATGGCGCTGCACCTCGACGAGCTCCGGGGATTCGCCCTCCTCTTCGC
>JABFRG010000682.1 GCA_013141295.1 Polyangiaceae bacterium | reverse complement strand
CGCCGGATCCGAACGACACCATTCCTCCGGTCTCCCGCGCCAGCGGCACTTTTGCCCCTCCGTCCGGATCGCTCCGCAAGCCGGAGATCATGTTGCCCGAGGTGGCGTGGTTGCCGCCGCCGAACCTGCCGTTCCGCCCCAAGGAAGAGCCAAAATCCGGGAGCGGCATGGGATGGCTCGTCTTCGCCATCGTGGTGGTGCTGGCGCTCGGCGCCTTCTGGTTCGCGCTGCCGTTCATCCTGGTCGACAACTACGTGAAGAGTGCACGCGCCGCGGGCTTCGACCTGGAGATAGGCCGCGCGCAGGTATCGCTCAAAGAGGTGCGGCTCCTCAACGTCACCGTCACCTCGCCCGAGGTCCCCGGCTTCAAGCTCCGCGCGTCGAACGCCACCGTCGTCCTCTCCGGCCTCTCCGCCCAGGGCGTCGACCTCGGAGACGTCGACGTGCAGCTCGAAGGGACGCCGGCCTCGGTGCAGCAAGCGTTCAATCAGCTGGCGGTGGCGCACCCCGCGCCTGCGGGAAAAGACGGGGGCCTGGGAGCGGTGCGGATCAACTCCGGTCACGTGTCCTGGACCGCGCCGTTCGGTACCGGCACTTCCCTCGAAGGCTCGGCCATCGAGGGTGACGTCACCGCGAAGGGCGGCCGCGTGCTGGGCGACGATCTCCACGTGGTGACCGGCGTGGTGCGCATCACTGCGGGCGCGACCCGCGAGACATGGGGCCCGTGGAAGCTCGACCTCGGGCGCGACGCGGCCACCTGGAAGGCCAAGCTCTCCCTCGACCCCACCGACACCGTGCCCTCCACGCTGACGCTCACGGTGTCGCCGGACGGCGGGCGCAACGTCGACGCCAAGGTCGCGGGGCCGTTGAAGACGCTGGGCGTTCCTCCGCGCGCTTTCGGCGGGCTCGCCAACGAGCGCACCATGTTGCACCTCGAGACCACCTACCGTTCCGATCCCAAGGTGGCCCAGGGCCAGGCGTTCCTCGGCCTCTCCCCCATCGCCGACACGGCGGTCGATCTCGGCCTGCAAGGTCGCGTCGAGGAGCGCGACCCCAAGGGCCCCACCCGCACCTTCGACGGCGACGTGGCCGTGGGCACCGTGAGCCATGCGCTCACCGGCACCTTCACGCTGGGCGACGACTACCTCGCCTGCGACGCGCGAGGTCGCTACGGCGACAAGCTCGACAGCGTCCTCCACCTGGTCATCGACACCCGCACCCCGGAAACCTCCGGCATTCGCTTCGAGACGCAGAAGACCAAGCTCAAATGAGGTCGTGACCGCATGCCGCAGCTCTCCGCTTCGTCGCTCCGCATCCGTCCCGGCGTCTTCGCGCAGCTTCAGGCGAAGATCGACGCGCGCCAGCGGGAGGGCCTCACGATTCTTCCGCTCCACATCGGCGACACCTGCGTCCCGCCTCCGAAGGAAGCCGCGCTCGGGGCCATCACCTTCAGCGACGCGGAGGCGTACCGCTACGGGCCCACCGCCGGGCTCCCGCTCCTCCGCGATGCCATCGTGCGGAGGCTCGCGCGCGCCCACGGTCGCACCGGCGTCGACGCGGCCGCCGAGGTGCACGTGGGGGTCGGCGGCACGCATGCGTTCTTCACGGCAGCTCGGGCGGTGCTGGGTGAGGGGGACGAGGTGATCCTCGCGACGCCGTACTGGCCGCTCGCACCGGGCGTGTTCGCGGCCGCGGGCGCACGCACCGTGGAGGCGAATCTCTCCACTGTTTCGCTCCGCGAAGGGGCCGTGGATATTCGCGCGCGCCTTCTGGAGAAGCTCACGCCGCAAACGCGCGCCGTGTACTTCGGATCTCCCAACAACCCCGACGGCAAGCTGTGGTCCGAGGCCGAGCTCGCGGCCTTCGTGGCCTTCGCCGAGGAGCACGATCTGTGGCTCTTCGCCGACGAGGTGTACGCCGACATCGTCTACCAGGGACGCTACGTACCCACCGCGACGCTGCCCGGCGCGCTCGCGCGCACCATCACCATTCACTCCCTCTCCAAGAGCCATGCACTGGCCGGCTACCGCATCGGGTACGTGGTGGCGCCCGCCGAGGTGGTGGCGCAGGCGCGCCGCGTGTCCATTCACGCCGGTTTCAACGTCCCGGTGGTGCTGCAAAAAGCCGCCGCCGCGGCCCTCGACCATGGGGACGCGTGGTCGGTGGCGGCGCGGGAGACCTATCGCGCTGCACGCCATGCGACCATGGATCGCCTCGAGGCGCACCGATTGCCGTTCGTCACCGGCGAGGGAGGCACGTATCACTTCCTCGATTGCTCGACGCTCGTCGGTAGTGGCGGCCTGACGGAGCTGTTGGCGCGGGCGCTCGACGCCGGCGTCCTTCTGGCGCCCGGCGACGCCTTCGGTGCCGACTACGGCTCCTGGGCGCGGCTCTGCTTCACCAGCGCGCCCATCGCCGAAGTCCTCGACGGCATCGACCGAATCGCCTCGCTGCGCTGAACCTGCATGCCCGATTCGTCCCCCGCGGCACCGTGACCTGCGGTAAAACTCGGCGCATGTCGAGCATGTCGAGGTCCCTCGCGCTGGTTCCCGTGGCCGTCGTCTCCATCCTGGCCGCCTGCGGCGGTGAAGCGCCACCCTGCCCGCAGACGCCGTCCTCGCCGGGGACCGTCATCCCGGCATCGTCGACCAACCCGCTGGCCGTCACCGTGGTGCCCACCCAAGAAGAGGCCGCGAAGTTCATGGAAGGCGTGGAGCAAGACCTGCGCCGCCTCTGGACCGCGCGCGACCGCGCCGCCTGGGTGAACATGAACTTCATCACCGACGACACGGAGCTCCTGGCCGCCACCGGCGAGGAAGCCACGTCGGAGTACATGACCAAGGCCATCCTCTCGGCGCGCCGCTATGCGGACCTCAAGCTGCCCCCGGAGCTCGCGCGCAAGTTCGCGCTGCTCAAGCTGGGGCAGACCATCCCCGCACCGAGCGACGCCCACGAGCGCAGCGAGCTAGCCCAGGTGGAGACCGCGCTCGCCGGCATGTACGGCAAGGGCAAGTACTGCCCCAAGCCCGACAGCAAGCTCCTCAAGTACCTCCCCAAGCCGGAGAAGGGGAAAGAGGCAGAGAAGTGCCTCAACCTCGACGACCTCTCCACGGTGCTCAAGAAGAGCCGCGACTACGACGAGCTCACCGAGGCGTGGACCGGCTGGCACGCGGTCGGTGCGCCCATGAAGGGCAAGTACAAGCGCTACGTGGAGCTCGGCAACAAGGGCGCCAAGGAGATCGGCTTCGACGACATGGGCGCGCTCTGGCGCTCCGGCTACGACATGACGCCGGCGGCCTTCGAAGCCGACATCGAGCGCTTGTGGCAGGAAGTGAAGCCGCTCTACGACGAGCTCCACTGCTACATGCGCATGAAGCTCCGCGCCAAGTACGGCAAGGACAAGGTGCCGGTGCATGCGCCGATCCCCGCGCAGCTCATGGGCAACATGTGGGCGCAGGAGTGGAACAACGTCTACGACCTGGCCGAGCCGTACAAGGGGCAGGGTTCCCTCGACGTCGACAAGAAGCTCAAGGAGAAGAAGTACCAGCCGGAGCAGATGGTGCGCCTGGGCGAGAAGTTCTTCACCTCGCTGGGGCTCGACGCGCTCCCCGAGACCTTCTGGCAGCGCTCGCTCTTCACGCGCCCCAAGGACCGCGAGGTGGTGTGCCACGCCAGCGCCTGGGACGTGCAGTACGCCAACGATCTACGCATCAAGATGTGCATCCAGCCCACCGAGGAGGATCTCATCACGATCCACCACGAGCTCGGGCACGACTACTACTTCCACTCCTACTACCGGCTCCCGATCCTCTTTCAGCAGGGCGCCAACGACGGCTTCCACGAGGGCATCGGCGACACGTTGGCGCTCAGCGTGACCCCCGGCTACCTGAAGGGCCTCGGCCTCCTCGACGACGTGCCGAACAACCCCAAGGCCGAAGTGAACGTGCAGATGAAGAGCGCCATCGAGAAGATCGCGTTCTTGCCCTTCGGCTTGCTCATCGACAAGTGGCGTTGGGACGTCCTCTCCGGGAAGACGCCGGAGTCGCAGTGGAATCAATCGTGGTGGGACCTGCGCGCCAAGTACCAGGGGGTCGCGCCGCCGGTCACCCGCACCGAGAACGACTTCGACCCGGGCGCGAAGTACCACATTCCCGCCAGCACGCCGTACATCCGGTACTTTTTGGCGCGCATCTACCAGTTCCAGTTCTACCGCGCGCTCTGCAAGGTCTCCGGCTGGAACGGTCCGCTCAACCAGTGCTCGTTCTTCGGCAGCAAGCCCGCCGGCGACAAGCTGAAGGCGATGCTCGAGCTGGGCGCCAGCAAGCCCTGGCCCGAGGCCATGCGCATCATCACCGGTCAGGAAAAGGCCGACGCCACGGCCATTCTCGAGTACTTCGCTCCCTTGCGCGGCTACCTCAAAGAGGAGACCAAGAGCGAACAGTGTGGTTGGTAAGAATGCGTGCGCTATGCACGCGATGCGAGCGGCTTTCGCACGCAGGAGAACGGTAGCAAGATGGATCTCGAAACACTTCTCGGTCGGATGTTCACCGCGCACCCCTGGCACGGCGTCAAAGGTCGCACCGACGACCCGGACACCTTTCGCGCCTTCGTGGAGATCGTCCCCACCGACACGGTGAAGTACGAGCTCGACAAGACCAGCGGTCTCCTCCGCATCGACCGTCCGCAGCGCTTCTCGAGCATGTGCCCCACCCTGTACGGCTTCATCCCCCAGACCTACTGCGGCGCCAAGGTGGCAGCTCGCTGTGGCGAGCGGGGCTTCGGGGAGAACCTGGTGGGCGACGGCGACCCCATCGACATCTGCATCCTCACCGAGAAGACCGTGGGGCAGGGGAACATCCTCATGCACGCCCGGCCCATCGGCGGCTTCCGCATGATCGACAAGAACGAGGTCGACGACAAGATCATCGCCGTCCTCGAGGCCGACCTGGGCTTCGGCCACATGCGCGACTTGCACGAGTGCCCGCCGGGCTACGTCGACCGCCTGCGCCACTACTTCCTCAGCTACAAGCGCAAGCCCGCCGAGTTCTCCAAGGCCGAGGACGCAGGGCCGGTGCGCATCGCCGAGATCTACGGACAGGAAGAGGCGCTCACGGTCATCGAGCGTAGCCTCGAGGACTACCGCGACACCTTCGGCGATCCCTCGACCCGCGTGGAGGATTTGCGCCGTCTGCTGTCAGCTCGCTAACGAACGCCGCTAGCAGGGTGTCCGAAGGTCAATGTCGGACGAAAAAAAGCGAGCAATGTCGCGCCCGCGCTGGTGGAACGCGGGTTGCACCCCGGAGAGGCATGCTCCGCCAAGGCCCCCGCCGCCTCGCTCTCGGCTCTGCTGCGACCCGCAGCGGTCCGCCAGATCCGGTGCCGTGGGCCTGGGCGCTGCGCAATATGGTGGGCGCGTGGCTGCGCGCGCGCCTGCACCCCGAAATTGCGCCGGAGCCGGGGCCGTGAACGTGTGACGAATGGGTGTCGCCCGCGTCCGTTGCGCCGGCGGCTTTTGGGGTGTAGGGCTCGCGCATGGCGCGCGTACCCATCGTCATCCTCGATTTCGGTTCCCAGACGACGCAGCTCATCGCCCGCCGCGTTCGGCAGGAGCGAGTCTACTGCGAGATTCACCCGTGCACGGTCTCGTTCGAGGCGCTCCGCGCACTCGAGCCCCGGGGCATCATCCTCTCCGGTGGCCCCTCGAGCGTGTTCGAAGAAGGCGCGCCGGCCCTCGACCCGCGCATCCTCGAGCTCGGCGTCCCCGTCCTGGGCATCTGCTACGGCATGCAGATCCTCTGTCACACGCTCGGCGGACGCGTGGTGCGCGCGGACCACCGGGAGTTCGGCCGCGCCACCCTCGAAGTGGTGACGCCCAGCGGTCCCTTCGCCCGCATGCGCGCCGGCGAGGCCACCGAGGTGTGGATGAGCCACGGCGATCGCGTGGAAGCGCTCCCGGCCGGGTTCGTTCCAGTGGCAAAGACCGCGAGCACCCCGTTCGCCGGCGCCGCCGACGAGGCCCGCCGCATCTACGGCGTGCAGTTCCATCCCGAAGTGGTGCACACCCCGCTCGGGTCCTCGATGCTCCACGCGTTCGTCTTCGACGCCGCCGGTTGCGAGCCCACCTGGACGCCCGGCTCGTTCGTTGAGGAGAGCATCGCCCAGGTGAAGAAGAAGGTCGGCGACGGCCACGTCATCTGCGGTCTCTCCGGCGGGGTCGACTCCACCGTGGCGGCGGTGCTCGTGTCGAAGGCGGTCGGCGATCGCCTCACCTGCATCTTCGTCGACAACGGCCTCTTGCGCTCCGGCGAGTCGGAGCAGGTGCTCGCCACCTTCCGCAAGGACTTCAAGCTCAACGTGGTGCTGGCCGATGCCCGCGCGCAGTTCCTCGATGCCCTCAAAGGCGTCACCGACCCCGAACAGAAGCGCAAGATCATCGGCAAGCTCTTCATCGAGGTGTTCGACGCCGAGGCCAAGAAGCTCGCCCACGCGCCGGACTTTTTGGTGCAAGGTACACTTTATCCCGACGTCATCGAGAGCGTGTCGTTCAAGGGTCCCAGCGTGGTCATCAAGAGCCACCACAACGTGGGCGGCCTGCCCGAGCGCATGAAGCTCAAGCTGGTGGAGCCGCTGCGCGAGCTCTTCAAGGACGAGGTCCGCGAGGTCGGCACCGCGCTCGGCGTCTCCCGCGAGGTCATCCAGCGTCAGCCGTTCCCCGGGCCCGGGCTCGCCATTCGCATCCTCGGCGACATCACCGAGGAGCGCCTTCGCGTGGTGCGCGAGGCCGACGCCATCATCGAGAGCGAGATCCGCGCAGCTGGCCTGTACGAGAAGCTCTGGCAGGCCTTCGCGGTGCTGCTCCCGATTCGCAGCGTGGGCGTCATGGGCGATGGCCGCACCTACGACGAGGTCATCGCCATTCGCGCGGTGGAGGCCTCCGACGGCATGACCGCCGACTGGGCGCACTTGCCCTACGAGCTCATCGCGCGCATCTCGAACCGCATCTCCAACGAGGTTCGCGGCGTCAACCGCGTGGTGTACGACGTGTCGTCGAAGCCGCCGGCCACCATCGAGTGGGAGTAAGCGCACGCGCTTGACAGCGCCGGGCCGCGAGGTATCGTCCTCCAGAACGTAGAGGGGGACGACTGTGCCGATCGTTGCGCCGACGCTAGATGGTTCGCTCACTGAGCTTTCGAATTCCGTTGCGCTGCGCGGGCTGACACCGGGCGCGACGCTGACCGTGCTCGTGAATGGGGCGGCAATCCGCTCCTTCGCGGTCTCCACCGTGATTCAGACCTTCGGGTTCGGTGCTACGCCCTTTCGCCGCGCGGATCTCGTGACGGCGACGCAAACGGTGGGGACGGAAACGAGCCCCGCGAGCGCCAGCGTCACGGTCGGCGCGGTGCGTACCGCCCTACCGAGCCCCAACCTCGATCCTCGCGTCTATGTGTGCGCGTCGGCCGTGTTGGTTACAGGGCTGGTACCGGGC
>JABFRG010000664.1 GCA_013141295.1 Polyangiaceae bacterium | reverse complement strand
GGGCTGTTCTACGTGGGCGGCTTCGTCGACACCGCCATCATCGACACCATCCGCAACTCGCTCATCCAGGGCGGCCTGGTGCTGCGCGGCTACGCGCCGGTGGTGGTGGCGGGCTCGAACTACACGCTGGTGAACGCCGAGTATCGCTTTCCCATCCTCAACATCGACCGCGGCCCCAGCACGCTGCCCATCTTCCTCAACCGCATCACCGGCAACGTGTTCCTCGACTATGGCAGCGCCTTCGACGATCTGCGCGGCGCCGAGTTCAAGACCGGCACCGGGGCCGAGGCGTGGTTCGACCTCATCCTCGGCTACAACTTGGCGCTCACGTTTCGCCTGGGCTACGCCCGAGGCCTCACCAGCAAGGGCATCGACAAGCCCTACTTCGTGGCGGCCGTTCCGTACTGATTGCGCAGCGCATCGTTTGCGTCACCGAGGGCGAGCTGGTGTGAGTGCGAGGCAGCTACGCCGACTGAGGCGTTCGTGCTGCACGCAGCGACGTCCTCCGGTCGTCGATTCGGGCGTTCGCTCGCATGGCACGGGCCATGCTCGTTGCGGAGGAAACGACGACTCCACCGGCCGCGTAGGTGCAGGCTGGAGCTCTCGAAAGGGATCATCATGAAGGGCTTCGTTCAGAACATCGAGGGCATGGCGGTGGACAACATGGAGTTCCGGCGGGTGCTCTACACTGCCAAAAATTGCCAGTTGGTCCTCATGGCGTTGAAACCGAAGGAAGAGATCGGCGCGGAGGTTCATCACCTCGATCAGTTCTTCCGGGTGGAGCAAGGCGTCGGAGAGGCGATCCTCGACGGCGTCCGCACGCCGATTCGCGAGGGCTTCGCGGTGCTCGTTCCCGCCGGGACCAAGCACAACATCGTCAACACCGGCACGGCCCCCCTCAAGCTCTACACGCTCTACGCGCCCCCGAACCATCGCGACGGCGTCGTTCACCGGACACGCGCCGCCGCCGACGCGGACAGCGAGAAGTTCGACGGAAAAACGACGGAGTAGACGTTCCTCCAACCCCGCCGCGTCGCCGCGTCTACTTCGCGCGCGCGAGCTGCAGCGTCTCCCAGGAAGCGCCCAGGCTCACGCCCGCGATGGTCACGGCGCCGGTGGCGTCGGCGGTCGCGGTGCCGCTCTGCGTGCCCATGCGCCAGCTCACGCGCTCGCCCGGCCGGCAGCGGAACGCCTGGGTGCGACGGGGGGTGATCGACACCGTGATAGGCAGCGGTGCTGCTAGCTTGTCACCGGTGGTGGGGTAGCCTGCGCGCGGCGGCGCACCGCCCGCTCCGTCGAGGACGTGCACCGGTACTTCGAACGCTTCGAGGGTGTCGACGATGCGCGTGCCGTCCCAGCGGAGGCCGCGGTTGATTCCGCCCGCGATATCGCCGTCCCAGCCGGTGTCGCCGATGGTCTCGAGCTTGCCGGCGTATCCCGACTCGGCGTTCCAGGGCTGAAGGCCGTTGCCCTTGCCGCTGCCGGGGTTGCGATCGAGTGAGGCCGCGGAGAAGGCGACGAACGCGCGGTCGCGACGCAGGAGGCTCGTGGTGTCGAACACCGGGTCCCAACCGGTAGACCACCATCCGTCGCCGAGCAGCGGATCCGGCACCACGTGCGCGCCTTCGTCCCAGATGGCAAGGTGCCCGACGTGCGCAGCCTGGAGCGCGCCATAGAACGTGGAGCCGGTGAGCGTGCTGGGCGTCACCACTGCGCCGAAGTGGATGGTGGGATCGTCCTTCGCGTGGTGGAGCGTGAGGAACTGATCGCGAGCCTCTGGGAGGTCGCGCAGCACCCGCGTGAGATCGCTGCGCTCCCACATGGACATCCCCTGCCCATCGGAGAGCCCGAGCTCCGGCGTACCCCAGAGCCCACGCAGCTGGGCCAGGCGCGAAGGCCGGTGGTTCTTCGGAATCGCTTGCCCGTAGCCAGCGCGCACGTGACAGAAGTGCCGCGCGTGAAGGAGCCCGATGGTCATGGCGCCCGCACCGCCCATGGACACGCCGTCGAGGTACACGCGATCGGCATCGGCCGCCGGGTACGTGGCGAGCACCCATGCGAGGAGATGCATCACGCGCCGGGCCGTGTAGTCCGGCACGTCGCCGGTTGCGCTGGGCGCGGCGCCGGGCAAGCTGCTGGCGTAGCCCCACCAGTACGTATCGTTGGGGTCCGCGGGATAGATGCGAAACTCGCCGCTCCAGCCGGCGGTCTCGGGCGCGCCGCCGAAGCCGTGGAGACCGACCCGGACCGGGAGCGGCTTGGTGGTGGCGAGCGGCGCGAGGACCACCGCCGTGAAGGTGCGCCCCGCGTAGCCCGGGCTGTCGAGGAACGCATCGGTGGTCTGCGTGACCGTGAGCCGCGCGTAGCCATCGAGGGTCTCGCTCTTGGTCACCACCGGGGCCGGCGGCACGATGGTGTCGTTGGCCCGGATGGCGACGGTCGCCGAAGCCCGCGCACCCCCGTCGTCGGCGGTGAAGCGAACCGTCCACGCGTGGCCGCCCTGGGTGAAGTCCGGCCGGAACGAGAGCTTGCCTGCGGCATCTCCCGTCGCTCCGGAGGCGCGAGCCTCGTCCCAGCTGGCGCCGGGCGGGAGATCTTCGGCGAAGAGGCGCGTGGCAGCGGCTCCGCCCTCGGTGCGAACGACGACCTCGAGCAAGCGATCTTCGTCCACCGAAGGAACGTCGGGCACCACGATGCGGAGCGGCCCGGCCGGCGTGCTCGCGGTTCCCGTCGGCACCGGCGTCGGGCTCGTGCCCCCATCGGCCGTCGTCGCGACCCCGTCGGTACCGCAGGCCGCCATCAGGAGCGACGAACCGATGGCCAGGCGGAGCAACATGTGAACCGAGTAGCGCATCCCCGGCCCTCGGTCGAGGTCGGCCCGAACGAGTGGCGCCAGCTGGGGAGCGCCGGAAGCACAAAACTGGGCCATCCGAGGGCGCCCCCCGTACCCTCCGGCCATGCGCTCCCTCTTCCTCGCCGTGCCGTTCTTGTTCATTGGCTGTGTGAGCCAGACCTCCGGTCCGGCCCGGGCGCAGGAGACCTCCAACGAGTTCAACCTCAACACGCGCTTCGGGCGCATGGAGATCGCCATCGAAAAGGTGGCGCCGTCGGCCCGCGAGGACTTCACCAAGCACCATCAGGGTTGGGGCTCGCGGATTCGCATCGCCGACCTCGAGGGCGCGGGCATGCGCATGACCAACGAGACCAAGACCGAGGCCGACGTCACGCTGCGCTTCGCCTGGTACCGCCAGGACGAGGACGATCTGCGGAGCACCACGATTCGCCAGCACTGGCGCGAGTTCAAGGGCGACTGGAAGCTTACGGCCGAGGAGCGCGTCGACGGCGACGTGGGACTCCTGGGCGAGCCGGTGGAGCGCGTGCGTGCGCCGGCCCAGGACGCCCCCCGCAAGCAGTTCCCCACGGTGCACCTCACCGGTGGCGCCGCGCAGAACGACTGAGACTCAAGCCGGGGCGATGCCGACCTCGGCCCACGCGCGCAGAACGCCGAGGGCAGCCGGGTCTCCGGTCGCAGCCGCGCGCGCCACGTCTCCCGGAAGGTAGGAGGCGCCCGCCAGGGTCAGGCGAAAGCTCGAGCGCCCGAGGTTCGAGTCCACGGTAGCGCCCCGCTCCACCAGCACGCCCTGGGCCAGGGTGCTGAGGACGTTGTACCAGAGCTGCGTCACCGCCGCGTGGCGCGCCTGGGGCGGCATGGGCTGGTTGAGCGACGGGAGCCACTGGTGCGCGCACTCCATGAAGCGTCCCGCCTGCGCCAACTCGACCACCGTGGCGAGCATCGCCGAGAGCGTCGTCGCTCGGGGAAACATGAGGTAGAGCTTACCCGAGAGCTTTTGCGCTTCGTCATAGAGCGTCCGGGGGATGTACCCCTGCTCGAGCTCCTGGTAGGTGTAGAGTACAAGCTCGTGGGCCCGCGGCGTGCGCTCCAGGACGCGTACCGGCAGGGCTTCGACGTCGTCCCCCAGGAGGCAGTGCGCGGGCTCGGAACCGCCGTCGACCGTCTCCACCGCATCCTCGCGGGCCACGTACGCCAGGCGATCGGTCAGCGCCGGGTGGGTATCGAAGGCCCGGGTGCGCTGGCTCTGCACCGCATCGGCGAGCTCGCGCTCGAGACCCCGTTCGCGGTATCCCTCCCGCGCGCGGGCGAAGCCTGCCAAGAAATCCCGCGGGGCCACGCCCTTGGCCACCAGCGGTGCGACCTCGTTCTCCCAGAAGAAGTCGTAGATGGGGAAGGTCGAGGCGACCTTGGTGAGGGCGGAGGTCACCGCCTGCTTGCCGGCGATGCGCGCGGCCATGCCGTCGGCCGCGAGCTCTTGACGACGCGCCCCCGGAAGCGTGGCCCGGAGGTAGAGCCAGGCGTAGGCCTTGAGGAGCCCGCTCACCAGCGTGCGGCCGATGGCGGTGCCCGCTTCGGTGGACCAATGCGCCGAGAAGTTCGGTCGCTCGACGCCCACCGCCATCGACGAGAACAGCGCCCAGGTGTGACCGCGCAAGCCCGAGTAGGCGGTGTGGCCCAGCGCGAGGTGGGCGAGCTCGTGGGCGACGATGGCCCGGAGCTCGGCCAGCGTGAAGGCCTCGAACACCACGCATCCCAACACCAGTACGCGGCCTTGCCTCCCAGGGAGCTCCGCGACGTAGGCGTCGCCGTCGTGCGTGACGTAAACCTGCTCCGGAACCGCGACCCCGGCAGCATCGGCGAGACGCCGAAGCTCGGCAAAGAGCAGCGGAAACTCGGCTTCCTTCAGGAGCGGACCGGGCGCCACGAACGGACGTCGCTTGGCGGTGAGCACCGCTTCCGCGAGGAGGTACG
Organism: Polyangiaceae bacterium; assembly: GCA_013141295.1. GTDB lineage: Bacteria > Myxococcota_A > Polyangia > Polyangiales > Polyangiaceae > JABFRG01. The sequence goes on along the minus strand of JABFRG010000664.1, from coordinate 2,688 downwards.
CGGGAATCCAGCAGAACGGAAACGGCAGGATGAGCGCGTAGATGGGCACCCGGATGCCAATCACCAAGACCGCCGCGAGGACGATCGGCGGGACCAGGGCCAGGGCGAGCGCCAGCGCCAGCGTGAAACCGTAGAAGACCACGAGCGCGACGACGGCGAAGAGCGTGCCCCCCACTCGTCGAAGCTTCGAAGAAGCTTGATGAGCCACGAGATCGAATTAGACGAGCTCTCGGGGGCTCGCAACGGACAAAACGCCGGAAGCCCGGATGCGCTTGGCGCCCGGGCTTCAGCTATTTCGACGTCGGACTGGCTTCCTTCGCGCCGCAGTGCGGGCGAGGGATGCGCAGCTTCAGGCCTTGGGGGCCTTCTTGACGGCCTTCTTGGCGGGAGCCTTGGCGGCAGCGCCGGCGTTCCGCTTGGCGGCTTCGCGGCCCTTCTTCTTGGCTTGGGCCTTGCGGCGACGCATTTTCATCGAGTTTCGGCGGTCAAAGTTACCCATGGCGCGCACAGTGCCCTGCCCCAGAGCCGGCGTCAAGCCGAAGCATCTGCGCAGTGGTCCGCCGCAACGTTCCCGCGGTAGCTCAGCCAGCGCTCTCGGCGACGGCTTCTTCGCGACCGCGGACTTCGAGTCGATACCGGCTGTTGACCGTCTCGATGTAGAAGACCTCGCGGCCCGCAAGGCGCAGGACTCTCTTCACGGGGGTGGTGACGTACTCGTGCATGCCGTCCGGGAATTCGATGACGATCACCGAACCTTTCCTCGGCGCGCGCACCAGCCGACCGACCACGGCCCGCGCGCCCTTGCCGAGCTTGCGCAATACGACCTCCACGAGTTGAAGATAGCACCGTGCGCCGCAACGGACAGCGGCATTTCACCGTTCATGGAAAGGAGCCAAGGTGAAGTCATACATGGTGCGACGGCGCGGAGCACAGCACCGGCGAAAAGTGGATTCGCGGCGGAATTCGGGGGCGCTCGGGTGTTCCGGATCTCGGTCGATCCAGCTCTGCCACAGGCCGACGGTAGCGTCGGGGGTTCAGTTGCGATAAGGCAGGCGCCGATGAGCGGACCTGAAAGCGGCGAGCACCTCGCGCACCGGCTCCGCGCCGCGGTGGCGGGGGAGCGCCACGGATGCATCGAAGTCGTGTGCGGCTCCATGTTCAGCGGCAAGACCGAGGAGCTCTTGCGCCGGATGAAGCGCGCCAAGCTGGCCCGCCTCAAGGTGCAGCTCTTCAAGCCCAAGGTCGACAACCGCTACGACGCCGTGAAGGTGGTGAGCCACGAAGGCGTGAACGCCGACGCGGTACCGGTGGCCACGGCCGAGGAGCTGCTCGCGCTGGTGCAGTGGGACGACACGGTCGTGGTGGGCATCGACGAGGTGCAGTTCTTCGACGAGCCGCTCCTCGCTGCCTGCCAGCAGATGGCCGATGCTGGCATTCGCGTGGTGTGCGCCGGGCTCGATCAGGACTACCGCGGTGAGCCCTTCGGTCTCATGCCGCGCCTCATGGCCATCGCCGAGTACGTCACCAAGCTCCACGCCGTCTGCGCCCGCTGCGGCGGCGAGGCCTGCCGCACCCAGCGACTGGTGGCGCAAGAGGGCCAGCTCTTCGTGGGTGGCGCGGCCGCCTATGAAGCGCGTTGCCGTCGCTGCTTCGTGCCGGGCGTGGTCGAGGACTGAAGAGGATCTCTCACCCCCGTTCACGGAGCGTGGTGATGCCGCGGGCGCTCTCCACCACGATGCGCAAGCCGGGAAAGCGCGGGAGGTAGCCGAGCGGCGGGGGATCGCGACGGCTGCCCTTGGTCATGCGGAGGAGCACCTGGCCGCGGTCCACGTCGTACTCGGTGGCGTAGATGGCGTCGCCGACGTTCACCGAGGGTGGGAACTCCTTCTCCAGCATCGAGCGCGACTCGAAGGGCACGTCCTCCGCCAGCAGATCCTTGGCCGAGAGCATGGGCAAGTCGTCGCCACTCTCGACGCCGAGCTCGCGCACTCGCGCGGCGGCCCACTCGGCGAGGCTCGGTATCGGCGTCGCCGACGGTACGCCGGCCGGATGACCGCGCAAGGCCAGCTTGGCGGCGAGGCTGCGGAGCGCGAGACGCTCCTTCGTGGCCACCAGCGAGGGGCGAAACAGGCTGCCGCGGAGGAAGAGCTCCACGATGGCCGCGCGCGCGACCTCGCCCACCGGCGTCTCGTCGCGCGTTCCCACCACCCGCTTGGCGTACACGTGCTCCACGGTGGCGACGATGCGGCCGGACTCCATGCGCACGGCGCCGAGCCGGTCTTCACCGATGCGTGCGCGGGCTATCCACGCGGTGGGAATGGCGGAGGCGCAGGTGACGAGGAGGCGCGTGGTCTTGCCGCTGCCGAAGGCGCGGGCCTCGAAGACCACCAGCGCTTCCACGTTGCGGACGTTGCGCACCGCGCTCTCGCGGGCGAGATCGAGCTCGGTCCCTCCGTTGCTGAAGGCCACGTCGCGACCGCGCGGCCGCGCCACGTGCACCACGCGCGGGTCGGCTCGTATCGCCGCGCGCAAGAGGCCCTCGCGGTCGAGCTCGTCGTCGGCCAGGCGCCGGTCCGGAAGCGCGTGCACCCGGCGGAGCCGCGTCCGGAGCCGCCGCGCTTCTTCCAGCGCGAAGCCCGAGACCCGGTGCGTGTCGGGGCGACCGATGCGCACCGCGCGCACCAGCGC
>JABFRG010000752.1 GCA_013141295.1 Polyangiaceae bacterium | reverse complement strand
CGAACGACGTATCCCCGAAGGGGGAAATGATGACCCGGTAGTGCCCCTGCGGCAGCACCGTGGCGAAGCGCCCGTAGTCGTCGGTGGTGACCGAGGTCCGGTAGTGCAGATACGTCACGTCGCCCAGCGTGGCGGTAGAAATGTCGCGGCTGATGAAGTCGATACGCGAGGGCACCGCGAACCCGGCGTTCGACACCACGCCGGTGGCCGGCAGCGGGGTCTCGAGCTCCGGGTACACTTGCTTCAGGTTGGCCGGGGTGAGGAACGGCGCTTCGAGCACCGGTAACGCGATGCTGCCGGGGGGCGGCGCGATGACCACGTCGAGCAGCGGGGAGTATCCGTCGACCTTCACGGTGTGGAGCACGGCGGTGGTGCTCTTGCCGGAGAGCGACACCACCGAGGAGTAGACCGCCTTGGTGGACGAGATCTGGAGGTACCCGGTCCACCCCGCGAGATCGCGGGTCTCGGACGCGAAGGTGGCGGTGCGGTCGCTGCTGGGCGAGAGATCGGCCGGCCCCAGCACCGTGGGAAAGGGCACCGACCCGGTGCCGCGCACGTCTTTCTCGACCACCGCGTCGGACCGCACCACTGGCGGATAGGTGGTGGCAAGCCCGCCCTGAGGCGTCGCCACGAGCTCGAAGCGCATCGGCGGCACGAGGAATCGAAACTGCGATTGCGGGCTATTTCCCGGTCCCGGAGGTTGCTGATTCTCGTACAGCACCGGCTCGGAGACCACGAGGTCGAGCGGGAGGCCCAACGTGCGGGCGTCCACCGGTGTGCCGGAGCCGTCGAACGGGTAGAGAGGCCGGAGCACCGCGCGCACCGGGAGCGTGGCGTCGGCCTTCACCCCCAGCGGTCGCCCGAGCTGCTTGATGAGGGCCTCTTGCACCACCACCGACCCGTTGATCTCTTGCAGCTGCGGGAGTCGAAGCGCTCCCTCGAACTCTCCGCTGCGGATGCGGTTGTCACTGCCGGGCGGAAAGACGAAGGTCATGTTCGACGCGAAGCGCGAAGAGCCTGGGACCGTCACCGTCAGCAGGTACGGCAACGCGCCGGTCCCGGTACAACCGAGCGGTGGATTGCACACCAGGTCCTGTCCGAACTTGGCGCAGTCGCCGCTGTCGACGCGGCAGGTGTTCTTCGCCACTTCTTCCACCGGCACGTCGGCGATGGGCCCGCACGACCACACGATTCCGAGCGGCAACGCGGCCGCGAGCAAGAGCGCCGCGCGTCTCACTCGGCGCCGCCGTCGCCGACGGGAACCGGCTCGAAGGTGCCGGCGTCGAAGGTGGGGCAGCCCCGAAGATCGCCGCCCGGGCTGTACACCCACGAAACCGAGTCGCCGCCCGGTGCCTCCGGCGTGTGGCCGTCGGAGTTGCCGCGCCCCACGAAGCGCTTGGCCACGAGGATCTCGATGGTGTGGCAGCGCGTTGGGTCCGGCGCCGGCAGCTGGGTGATGGTGAGATCGCGCACGCCATCGTGCTCGGGCGACTCGCCGGGGCGGCTGGTACCGAAGGCGACCAGGCCGTGCGTCTGATCGCGGTCGGTGGGCAGCGCGACCGACGTGTAGTCGACGTAGGCCCGGTATTCGAAGGTGACCGTCGGATCGAGGAGCCGCACCGGAATCACGAAGCGGCCGGGGAACGAGGAGATCGGGCGGTCCGCCGGCGGCACCACCGCGTTCTTCACGATGCTCGGCGGGTAGTCGGGGAGCTGGGGCAGGTCCGAAGGCGACGAGAGGATGCAGGCGGAGACGACCGACCCGAGGACGATCGTCGACAGCCCGAGGGATCCCCGCCAGAACGTCCTCATGCGGGCGAGGTCCGCGCGCGCATCGGCGCCGAGATGGTCCAGCGGGCGTCGGCGTACTCCGGACGAATCGCCAGACGGTAGAGATCCGCGAGCGACGGCACGCGGCGGCAGGCCTCGACCAGACCTTCCACCGACGGCGCAGTGCTCTCGCCGAAGTCCGCCAGCGTGGCCTGGGCCGCGTGGGCGAAATCGCCGCTCAGGAACAGGCCCACCCGGCGACCGCTCTGGCGCGCTCGCTCGCGGACCAGGTCGAACGGGACCTTCCCCTCCTGTTCCAAGAGCTCCTTCAAACGCTTCTGCACGCGCCCGGGGACGGTCTGCCAGAGCAGCTCCACGAGAGGCTTCGAGGCGGCGATGGGCGAAGCGGCCGCGTCTTCCGGTCCGAACGCACGCAAGAGCGCGTCCCAGAGCACCCGCGGCTCCTCCGGCGCCAGGAGCAGCGCGTTGTGGGGAGCAGCGCCGGCGAGCGCCTGCCCCAGCGCGAAGCGAAGGGCAGCGGTGTCGTCTTGCGAGCTGCCTCCCACCACGCCGGCCGGCGGCGAGCCGAGCGTCACCCGGTAGACGGGAGCCTCCGCGCGCTCGGTGCGGCGCGCCCAGAACACCGGGGTGCGCGGGATGTCGAGGAGGCGAATCGAGAGCTCGAGGATGCGACCGAGCTGCGACGAGGGCCCAGGGACCACGCGCTCGAGCACCCCCACCGCCGGGGCGAGCAAGGTGCGGAGCAGGACGCTTCCGGCCGACTCCCAGAGGAGCCCCATGGCGATGCCCGCCGGCTCGTTGGAGTGCTTCACCAGGAGCTGCAAGATGCCAGGCTGCTCCGCTTGCGCCGAGAGCGGCGGCGGCTCCAGAGGTCCGGCGGCCGGGTCGAAGGCGCGCAAGACGTGGTCGAGAGCCCGTGCATAGTTCACGTTGTTGTCGCGCAGCGCGACCTCGCGCACCTTGTGAAGGAGGGCGAGATCGCCTGGCCGCAGCTCGGCGGCCATGCGCCGGAAGCGGAGCAGCTCGGCGGTTGCGCCCGGGCGGCGTTCGAAATAGTCGCCCAACGCATCGGCGGCGTCGACCGAACCGCCGAGCGCGGCTTCCTTCAGGCGATCGACGACCGGCTCCACGTCGCGGCCCCCGAGCAGGGCCCGTCGATCGCCGTCGACGCCGCCGAACGAGAGCTGCGGCGACGGATCCACCACCGGGAGCAGGCCGGTGCCGGGCACCAGCGATGTACGCGAGATGCGCACCGACGCGCTGGTGATACGGGCATCGGCTGCAGGGTTCGAGGAGCGCGAGAAGCGCTCGCCCACCTGGGCCAGCTCGCGCGCCACCTCGGCGTAGAGCTCGCTGCCCTCGGAGGCGAGGCGTCCCGCCTCCTTCAGCAAGCGCACGCCCTCGGCCACGAACACCGCATCCGTGTGCTGCACCAAGGTCTTCCCCAGAGCGATGGTGATCTCGAGCTTGTCGTCCCAGGGAGTCGTCTCCACGATGGACCGCGCGAGCGAGAGGCCGCGGGGTACGTCGCCCCGGGAGAGTGAGAGATCGAACAGCTTCCGCTCGGCGCGCGCCCGCGACGACGCGTCGTCGATGGCACACTCCAGGAAGAATACGCACGCGTCCACGTCCGCGATCTGCTCCGCGAGGTCGGCCGCGGCCAGCGCCACCGTGCCCGAGCGGCGCAGGGTGAGCAGATCGCCGGTGAGCGCCTCGCGATAGAGCAAGACCGCTTCCTTGGGCTCCTTGCGCGCCGCGGCCCGCTCCGCGAGCCCCAGGGCAATGAGCGGCAAGAGGCCGACCGCCAGGCGCGCGTCCATGAGGATCCGGGCGCCGGCGTTGGACCCCTCGGTGGCATCGAGGGCCTCGGCCAGCAAGAAGGCGCGGAGCGCGGCGTCGTCGGCCGCCAGCTCCACCGGGAGACGAGAGAGCTCGGTGACGCTCTTGCGGGCCTCTTCCGGCGTTCCCGCTCCGCGCAACCGGTACTCGAGGCCACGCGCGAAGAGCTGCGCTTTGGGCGAGGTGGGACAGATCTCCGCGGCCCGCTGGGCGCGGGAGAGCGAGAGGTACACGTCCCCGCCCCGGGCCGCGGCCTGCGCCGCCTCGATGAGCAGCTCGCTGCGCTCGGCGGCATCGGCCGGTGACGCGTGCACGAACAGCTCGATGGCCTCGCCGAGCTGGCTCCCGCGACCGGGAAGGTGCCGGAGCACCTCGACCCGCAGCGCCAGCACATCGAGCGACTCCATGTCGGCGGCGAATAGGTCGTCGGCGGTCTGCACCGCCTCCTCCACCGAGCCCGCGGCGAGGAGCGCGCGGCCGAGCCGCAGGCGCACGTCGCGAACGCCATCCGAGCCCACCAGCTTCTCGACCCGGCGCCACAGGATGACCGCGGCGTCGGCGTCGCCGAGGCGCTCCCGGAGATCGGCCAGGTACCGGAGCGCGCTCTCGTGGGAGTCCTTGGCGAGGGTCTCCAGCACCTCGCAGGCCTCTTCCAGCCGGTCCAAGCGCTGCTCGAGCACCGCCGCCAGGCGCAGGCGGACGGCGCGGGCGCTGTCGTCACCTGCCGCGGTCATGCGGTCGATGCGGCGCCGCAGGTGCTCGGCGAGCTTGTCGAACTCGCCGCGCCCGGCGATGAACGACTCCACCGCGAGATCCGCTTCGTCGTCGGCCGGATGGGTCGCCAGGACGTCGAGCCACACCTTCTCGGCGTCGGCGTTCCGCCGGACGTACTCGAGGGCTCGCGCCAGGCGCTTCTTGGCGTCGTAGGCGTCCTCACCGTGGAGCCGCGAGATCTGCACCTCGATGGCCGCGATGCGCGCCTCGACGTCACCTGCGGCCTCGGCTGCGCGCTCGATGGCGATGAACCGCTCGAGCGGGACCGGATCTGCCTCCGCCGCGAGCCGCCATGCTGCGAGCGCTCCTTGCGGATCGCCGGCCATCTCCCGCTGCGACGCGATGTGGCTCCAGGCCGCCGCCCGCTCCTCGATGGGTCCGCTCATGGGCCCCTGATCGGCCTCGGTGCCCTGCGCCCATTCGAGGGAAAGCGACTGGTTGGCCGCCTCGCGGGTTTCTGCGTCACCCAGCGCGAGCGCACGGCGTAGCAGCTCGTGACCGCGGTGCACGTCGCCCTGTTCGAGCGCGGCGCGGCCACCCGCCAGGAGCGCGCGGCCCAGGCGATCGCGGTCGCAAGCCTTGTCGAACCGCGCTTCGAGGGCCGCGTTGGGATGCGCGCGCAGGGCCGCCTCCGCATCGAGCACCCACGCTTCGCCCTCGGTGCGCTCCACCGCCGCCACCGCGGCTCGCGCGAGGAGGTCCGGTCGCTCGGTGGCACGCGCCAGGGCGAGCACCAGCACCGCCGCCTGCTCGCCGATGTTGGCGTACGGTCCTTCGACCAGGTCGAGGCACGCGCCCACGCCGGCTGCGCCCTCGCGCGCGGCAAGGCCGGCGGCGTGCGGCATGAGCGAGGCGAACTCTTCGATGTCACCGGCGAGGTTGAGGGCGAGACGCACGCTCTCGAGGGCGCCGTGGCCCTCCATGACCTCGCAGGCTAGCCGCGCGAGGGCGATGGCCACCCGGGCGCCGTCCGGTCCTTCGAGCTTCTTCTGCAGCGCCGCGCGCGCCCGCTCCAGGCGCATCTCCAGCATCGAGCGCTCCTCCGGCGCGTGGCCGAGAAGGCTCTTCGCGGCAGCCGAGAGCTCGTCGATGACCCCGGTTCCCGCGGCGAGCGAGAGGGCGCGCAAGAGGAGGTCCACCTTCATGGGGGCCCCCACCTCGTCGTCGCTCGCCAGCAGCGCGGCCCGCCTCAGCCACGCGGCGCGGGCGCCGGAGCTCGCGCTCTCTTCGGCCACCCGCTCCAGCGTCTCCACCGCCACCTGCGACTGCCCCCGAGCGGCGGTGCGGGTGAGCAGCAGGTAGGTGGCGCCCTCGGAGGGCACCGCCAGGAACGCGTGCGAGGCGTGCGACACCGCGAGATCGGCCTCACCGTAGGATTCGAAGAAGCGCGCCGCACGGTAGTGCGCCGCACGCCGCGCAAAGCGTCCGAGCGCCGACGAGGCCACCAGCGAATAGAGCGGCGACATCTCACGTACCCGGCCCACCGTTGCGCTGCCTCGCTCGGCGATCTCCAGGGCGTCGGCGCGGGCGGGGTTCTGCGAGAGCGCGCGATGCGCGAAGGCGAAGGCGGAGGTCACGTCGTGCGCCTGAAGGGCAGCCCGGGCGGCCTCTGCGCAGAACGCGCCGGCCATCTCCGGCTCGTCCTCGCGATCGATGAGATCGCGCAAGATGCGCAGCGCGGCGTTGGGGCCGAGGTACGAGTGTAGATCGGCGCCGAGCGCCGGAATCCCCAGCTGCGGCGCGGTGCGGGCGGCGCGCACCCACAGGGCCACCGCTTCGTCGCGCTCACCCAAGGTGTCCCACAGCAAACGTCCCTGATCGCGCAGCGCCCGCGAGAGGCGCGCGCGATCGTTGGTTCGCTCCGCCTGGGTGACGCGGGCTTCGACGAGAGCGAACGCCACGTCCGGCGCGAGGTTCGACAGCGACATCGAGAGCTGGTCGAGCCACACCTGGGTGGTGCGCGGGTCGGCACCGTTGACCACGGCGCTGGCCAGGGCGGTGGCCTCGCCGTTCACGTCGCCGAGGGAGCTCTTGCGCTGGGCGAGCGCCAGGTAAAGCTCTCCGCGGCCGTTGGTTGTGGGGCTCTCGGCCGAGATCCACTGCTCCAGAATGGTCACCGCAAAGGCGTCGTTCTTGGTGCGCTCGGCGACCCGCAGGAGCGTCGCGCGCAGCGACTCGTCGGCGAGCCCGAAGCGGTCGAGCGCCTGCTGCGCCGCACGTCGGGCCAACGTGGCATCCAGCTCGAGGAGGTTCCCCAGCGCCTCGGCGATGGGCGCGGCGAGCGAAGTGTTGCTCGCCGGCAGCTCCACTGCCCACTCGATCGCCTGGGCGATCTCGTCGGCGTTCTTTCGGGCGTTCCGCAGCCGAAGGCACTCCACGGCGAAGGCGGCATCGCCGGGCCGCAAAGCGCACAGCTTCTCGAGGGCGCCCAGCGCCTCGTCGAAGCGTTGCTCGGCCACGGCCCGCTTCGCCAGGTCGCGAAGGAGAGGGCCGACCGGTCCGAGGTTGGCGATCGCGCGTTCGAGGGCGTCGACGCCGCGGCCCGCCAGCGCGGCCAGCTGGGCCTCGAGCACGCGCGTGCGAGGCAGCTCCGGAAGCGCCGCGATGGCGTCGCGCGCTACCTCGATGGCGCGCGGGCTGCCCTGCGCCAGCAGCCGTTCGGCGGCCCACGTGAGGAGCGTGCCGCGGAGATCGGAGACCTCGACCGCGCCGGCGAGGGCAATCGCCTCGGCGCGGAGCCGCGGATCGCCTTCGATGGACGCCTGAACCCAGGCCACGGCCGCGGAACGCGCGGTGGGCGTGCCCGCGAAGAGCTCCCGTGCGGTGGCGGACGCGGCCTCGACGTCGCCGCGGCGGCGCTCGGCGAACACCAGTCGACCGAGGGCGCGCTCCCGCTCACCGCCCTCGCTGCTGGTGACGATGATCCGGAGCCGACGTACGAGCTCGCTCGAATCGGCGCGCAAGGTTGCGAGGCGGACCCACTCTTCGCGGAGCTCCCGGTCCGAGGAGCGACCGTCTTCCACGAGCTCCGTCATCACGCGGTCACGCGCCTCGAACTGGTCTGGCAGCGTGCGAAGGCGCGCCGCGGCCTCTTCCAGGAGCGCCTCCCGCTCGGGTCCGACCGCGGACG
>JABFRG010000715.1 GCA_013141295.1 Polyangiaceae bacterium | reverse complement strand
GCACAGAAGCTCGCGGCGCCCCGCGGCCATCGCTTCGCGCCGGTGTTCGTCGACGACGTCAGTGACGTGATCGCGCGGCTGGTGGCGCAGCCGGAGAACGTCGTCGTGAACGTTGCCGGGCCCGACGCCATGTTCGAAGCCGACATGCTGCGCGACCTGGGTGCCCGCCTGGGCCGAGCGCCGGTGCTGGAGGTCGACGAGACGGAAAGCGCCGTCTCCATCGCCCCCGACACGCGACGCGTGGACGCGCTTTTCCCCCAGCGCATCAAGACCCGCTGGCTCGACGGGCTGGCACGCACGTTTCAGTAGCGCGAGGTACGCGCCGGCCAGAGGCGCACCACGAGGGCCAGCGACGCGGCGACGACGCCGAGGACCGCCACGCCCACGAAGCCCCAGCGGGCGAGCGCGCGGCTCGCGAGCATGGCGCCGCCGGACATGCCGAAGAACATCGAGCTCACCAGCACCGCGTTGAGGCGGCTGCGCGCCGCAGGGTCGAGCCCGTACACCACCGTCTGGTGCGCGATGAGCGAAGCCTGCACGCCGAGATCGAAGAGCACCGTGGTGATCACCAGCACCGCGAGGGAGCCGGGAAACATGGCCATGGCGCCGAAGGACGCCACCACCAGCACCGCGGACGCGCGGAGGACGACTTCCGGACCGCGTCGATCGGCCATGGATCCGGCCACCGGCGCGATGAGCGCGCCCACCGCACCCGCGATGCCGAAGGCGCCCGCGACGGCGCTGCCCATGCGAAACGGCGGCTCCGCGAGCACCAGAGCGAGGGTCGACCAGAAACCACTGAAGGCCACGCTCAGGAGGCCCTGCGCCAGGGCCGCACGCCGGAGCGGCGCCACGTCGCGCACGAGGCCGGCGATGGATCGCAAGAGAGCACCGTAGGATTCGGTGGAGCTGGGCGCGAAGCGCGGGAGTCGCGCGAAGGAGAACGCGGTGAGCAGCGCGATGGTGCCCGCCGCACCGAAGTACACCGCGCGCCATCCGAAGCGGTCGGCGGCGGTGCCGCTCACCAGCCGCGAGAGCAGGATGCCCAGCAGCAAGCCGGTCATCACGCTGCCCACCGTTTTGCCGCGCGAGGCCGGCGGCGCCAGGGCGGCCGCGGCAGGCACGAAGTCCTGGGCGAGGGTGGCGAGGAGCCCGATGGCGAGGCTCGCCACGCAGAGCACCTCCACCGACCGGGAGATCCCGGCGAGCAGGAGCGCCAGCGCCAGGAGCGTTCCCTTCGCGACGATCACCTGCCGGCGATCGAGGCGGTCGCCGAGCGGCGCCGACAGCAAGATGCCGGCCGCGTACCCGAGCTGGGTGGCCATGGGCACGTAGCCCACGGCGCGGGTGCTGGCCCCGAGATCGTGGGCGATGGCCCCGAGGATCGGCTGGTTGTAGTACAGGCTCGCCACCGAGAGACCGGCGCCTGCGGCGAAGAGCACGACCAGCGCGGGGGAGAGACGGGGAAGAGCGGTGTTCATGGTGGGGAGTGCCGTGGTCACCCTCGTACTATGCCGTCGCCGCCCGATACGCGGTAGGCGCATGAGCCGAAGATCCGTTATACGTTATGCGTATGAGCCGCACCAGCGACCGACTTTCGCTCATGGAGACCTTCCTGCGCATCGTGGAAGCGGGGAGCCTCTCGGCGGCGGGAACCCAGCTCGGCACCTCGCAGCCCACCATCAGTCGCCGCCTGCACGCGCTCGAGAGCTCGCTGGGCGTCCGCCTGCTCCTCCGCAACACCCACGGCATGCAGCTCACCGACGCTGGCCAGCGCTACGTGGCGCGGGCCAAGGAGCTCCTGGCCGACTGGCAGGGCTTCGAGGCCGATCTCCGCGGCGACGACGACGTGCCGGAGGGCATGCTGCGGGTGGTCGCGCCGCACGCATTCGGGCAGGAGCGGCTGGTGGCGCCGGTCACCGAGTACCTCCGGCGGTATCCCCGGACCACCGTGGAGTGGCGCCTGCACGATGGCCCGCTGCGCTTGGTGGAAGATGGCATCGACTGCGTGATCCGCGTGGGCGCGCTGGAAGGCGAGGCGGTGGTGGCGCGGAAGATCTTCGAGGTGGATCGCATCATCGTGGCGGCGCCCTCGGTGGTGGGCACGCGTCCCATCGCGCGTCCGTCGCAGCTCGAGGCGCTCCCCTGGCTCGCCATCGGCACCTTCTACCGGAACAGCGTGCGCCTGGAGAGCGAGCGCGGCACCGCGCGGGTGGTGCGCTTTCAGCCGCGGTTCATCACCGACAGCTTGTTCGCGTTGCGGGCCGCGGCGCTGGACGGCCTGGGCGTGGCGGTGGTCTCGGCCTGGGTGGTGGAGGACGATCTGGCGCAGGGGCGCCTCACGCACGTGCTCCCGGGATGGCGTTCGCAGTCGCTGCCGGTGTACATCGCCTACCCGGAGGCGCGGTTCTATCCGGCGAAGCTCCGGCGCTTCGTGGAGATCATGCGCACGGCGTTCGCGGTCAGCGCGTAGCGACGCCCAGATCTTTGGCCGGGGCGCAGCGGAGGGTGCACTCGAGGGCCACGTCGAAGCGGCAGTAGTTGGACGAGGTGAGCATCGAGGTGGGCCCCTTGCACTTCACCTTGCAGCCTTCGGCGGTCTCGTCGGCGACGATGGAGTAGCCGCCGCGGGAGCAGTTGCCGCCGTCGCCGCACTCCGGCTTCTCGATGCGGCAGGCCGAGGGCACGTAGTCCTTGGGACAGGTGAGCGTGCGCTCGGTCGCGGCGTAGTCCGGGCGCCGCGCCTCGCCGGTATCGATGTGCTCCCGGCGCACGATGGACCCGTTGCCGGTCTGCACGCGCTCCACCACCCGCACCGTGTGCTGCTTGGGCACCACCGGCGCATCGCGATTGGTGGGCACGAAGGTGAGCGTCTCTTCGCGCGTCTGCGCCTCGCAGATGGCGGTCTGCGCCGAGGGGCGCCAGGCCAGCGGGATGTCGAGCGAGCCCTCCGCCGGCAGCGAGAACGAGTGGTCGTTGTAATATGCAGTCAAATCGATGCTGGCGCGGTTCTGCACGTGCACCAGGCGCGTGGCCTCGCGGTCCGCCGGAACCACGCCGAAGTCCACCGGCATGGGCGTCACTTCCGGAGCCGGAAAGGCGAACTTGCACACGTCCGACACCGGATACGCGGCGTAGGCGATGGGCACCGGATTCTTCACCTTGAAGGTGAGCGGCTTGGCCGAGGTGCCGCCGGCCAGCGCGGCTTCGAGGCCCTCCACTTCGAGCCCGCCCACCGAGGTTTGGTGGAGCGACGCGTCGGTGGCGGCGACCCGGGCTTTCACGAAGTCGAGCGCGCGGCCGTGGGCCTCGCCCTTGCGCACGGTCATCTCGTAGGCGAGCAGCCCGCCGTACTTCACCGAGCCGACGAAGTGGGTGGCGCGGCCGCAGGAGCACAAGTCGCGCTCGTAGGAGATGGCGTCGGTACCCTTGAAGAACTGCGGATCCTTGTCGCGCACGAAGGCCATGGCCACGAGCCGCACGGTGTGGGTGCTGCCTTCGGCGCCCACCGAGACGAAGGGCGTGATGTCGGCGTCGGCCCCCACCAGCGTGCTGTCGACCGCCACTCCGACGAAGGAAAAGTCGATGGTGGCGGCCTCGACGTTGGCCTCGGGGCGCGATTTCGCGTCGGCGCAGGCGGTGGGCGTGACGCTCCACATTCCCGCGGGGGTGCGCTCGATGCCGCGGCCGGGAGAGAGGGAGCTCGTGGGGTCGAGCAGGTACTCGTGGGTGACGTTGCCGAAGGCCGAGGCCGCCGCCAGGAGCTGCTGCGCCTTGCCGCACTCCGGCGAATCCTTGCATCCTACACTCTTATCGTGGGCGCCCAGCGGGTCTTTCGGACCCGGACACGCGGCCAAAAGGAGCGAGGCCAGCGCGAGCATCCGAAAGGCGCGCAGGGCCACGCCGGAGCTGCTCATGATGGGCGCTTTCATCGTCGACCCCACTGAACGCGAGAGCGACCCAGCTGATTCCCCTGGGGCGTCGCCACCGCGAAGGAGAGTGCGCCGTCACGGAGAAGCGGCGGCAGCGACGAGAGGCCCGGCACACGCCCGAGGGTGCCCAGGGTCGCACGCGTGCCCTCGAAAGCCAGCCCATCGAGCGAGACCTCGGCGCCGCGCTGCCGCAGTACGAGGAGGTGCGCGCCATCGGCCGGGTCGAACGCCAGGCCGAGGATCTTCGCATCGCCAGATGCCGCCACCAGCGAGGCCGGGGCCAGCGTGGCGCCGGTCTTGCCGTCGAGGGAAGCCATCACCAGGCGATCCACGGCCTTGTCTTCTTCGGTCCACACGATGCGCGCTCCGTCCTTGGTGTCGAGGAACGCAGGATACTTCGCCGCGTGGTCCGGAAGCGAGACGCGAACGACGGCGCCTTGCCGCTGGGCGTTGTGGGTGGAGACGCGCGCCACGTGCACCGCGGAAATTCCGTCGCGGGTCCGCACGTCGGAGAAGGCAAGCCAGGCAACGCCCTCGCGCACGTAGGCGGTGAGCTCTTGCGGCTGCCCCGGGCCCTCCTTGGAGAGCTCGCTGATGCGCTCTTCGCGGGTGAGGCGCCGGAGCTCGGTGTCGATGCGCGCCGCGTACACCTCGGGGCCGGGGCTCCTCCCATCGACCCAGGCCACCAGCCAGCCGCCGGCGATGGGCACCAGGGTCACGTGCGAGGCGCTGCCCTTCACGCCCGAGAGCTGGACCTCGTTGACGCGGCGGCCCTTGCCGTCGATGCGTGCAACATGCACCTGAAGGTCACCGTCGTCTCGGGCAACCCAGGCCATGGCGGCGCCGTCCTTGGTGGTGGCGCCGGAGGCCATGGCGAGACCGCCGGAGGCCACCGCGCGATCGGTGATCTTCAGAGGCGCCCCGAGCTGCGCGCCGCTGGCGTCCACCGGCGCGACCCACACCTGCGCGCCCTTGCCGCCACCAGCCGGAGGATCCACCGAGAGCACGCCCACCAGATTGGTGCTCTCGGCCCGCGCCGTCGCCAGCGCCGCCGGCACTTCTCCGAGCGCCGCCGTGGAGAGCGGCCCCAGGGCTCCCACCGGCTCCATCGCTTGCTTTGCATCTTTCGCCGGAGCCGGCGCGGGCGCAGCCAGGCTCTGCTTCGGCTCGACCCGCAGTGAGACCACCCGAGGCGGCGTCCCGGAGAGCGCGCCGAGGAGCGAGCACGCGCGCGGACCGCAGTCGAGGGACCACGCCTGGTTGAGATCGCTCCCCAAGAGGCCCCGGAGCGACATGCTGCGGATCGAGTGGAGATCGGCGTCGACCTCCGAGAGGCGCGGCTCGGCCTTCTCGGGGCTGCAAGGAATGCCCGGCGCGCAACCGGTGGAGAGCCAGGCGAAGCCCTCGCCCATGGGCACGACCTCCAGCGGATCCTTGGCGAAGGCGACCATGGTGGTGGCGGAGCCCTGGCCGAGATAGGCGAAGCCCACGTCGAAGCCCAGGCTCTGTTCGCGTTCCGCGCGCCACGCCGCCAGCACACCCTTCTTGCCCGGCGTGAGGCCGACCAGTCGCGCGCCGTCGGGCGCCGCGTCGAGAAGGCGCGCAGGCTCCGCGCGGCCCCCGGCATCCACCCCGCCGACGATGAGGCGTTCGCGGCCGTCCACGCGGCCGACCCACGCCGCCACCGAACGGTCGCCGAGGCGCAAGAAATCGATGTCGTGCACGGCGCCGAAGGCCCCCGAGAGCGCGATGGGCAAGGCGCCGGTGCGCAGCCGATCGTCGACCGTCTGGTAGAGCACCGCCGACTTGCCGGTGCCGGTGGACCCCGAGGTGATCCACGCGAGCGCAGCGCCGCTCTCGGCAGCTCGCGCCTGCCACGCCGTGGCGCCGCGGACGATGGCGGTGGCGCGCGCCCGAAGGCCGCCGTCGCCGGAGATGGACGCGCCCATGAGCGTGGCGGTGCCGCCTTCGTCTTCTTCGGCCCAGAAAGCGATGCCGCCCTGCCCGGTGGCCGCCAGCTCCATCCATCCGATGTGGCGGCTCGGCGCATGCCCCAGGTCGGCGGGCGGGGCGCGGAGCCGGCCGCCTTCGTCGAGCAACGCAAAGCCCACCGCTTCGCCGCCGTCGGACGGATATGTGTACATTACACAGTACGATGCGGTGGTGCCGCCGAAGGAGCGAATCACCAGCGACATGGCGTTCTGAGGCACCTCGGTCTCGGTGGCGGTGCCGCGTGGCGCGCCGTCGCGGAGCACCGGCGTGGTGATGAGCAGTCGCGTGGCGTCACGCTGCACGATGTGCGCAGCGACGCCGCTCTCTTCGCGGTAGGCCAGGAAGGGACCGATGGACGCGCCTTCGAGCGTGGCGATGACCCGTGGCGCGCTGGGCAAGCCGCCATCGGCGCCGCGCGCGAGCACGTCCTTGGGTCGGGTACGCCAGGGCTCGTCCACCTGCACCGGGGGCGGCGCACTCGCGCAGGCGTACAGGCAGATCGCGCTCCCGACGACCGACGCGGCCGCGACGGGCGTGAAGCGCAGGAAGCGACGGGAGAGGCGGGAAAGGATCACGTTCTCTTCATAGCAACAAGACCCGAGCCGCTGTTCCTGAATTCCGGATCGGCGCGAATTGCGCGCCCCAGCATTTTCTCGGGAATGAAACTCGGGTTAGCCGGTCGTGCCTTCGAGCAGCGAACCGTCGTCGCAGAAGGCGCGAAGGACCGCGCGCGAAGGATCGAACCACAGCGCCACCACGTTTCCCGCGACTTGCAGCTCCGGGTTGGCGCGCGGCCAACCGCCTTCGGTCCGGCAGAGGATGCGGCCCCCCTCGGCGCCGGCCCACAAGAGGCCGTCGCGCCCGGAGCCCAGCACCCGGAGATCGTGCTGCGTACCCACCCGCTCGAGGGTGGCCTGGAACTGCGCGTCGATGCGCGCGGCGTGGCCACGGCTCCCCACCGCCACCGCTTCGGCGCCGTCGCCGGTGACCGCGCGAATGGCGTAGAGGTGCGCGGTGCAGGCCGACCCCACGTACTCCGCTTGCCCCGCTGCGAAGCGCACGAGCGCGCCCAGATCGCCGCACGCGAGCATGCCGCCGTCGTGCCAGGGAGCCACCGCATGCAGCGCACCGCAGCTCGGCACCACCGCGTGCGCACCGAGACGACCGCCGTGATAACGCACGACCACGCCGGCGCTCTTGCGGGCGGAGGCGACCTCGCCCGCGACCTCACCCACGAGGGTCACGATGTCGCCCTCGACGTAGGCCCCGAGGAAGCTCATGTGCGGGTCGGGCGTGAGCCACGGCTCGCAGTCGGTGAGGCTCGCCGAGACCTGCGCCACGAGCCCGCTTCGCCCGTAGGCGAGGATGTCCGACGAGCCGATGCGCGCGATGCCTTCGACGTCGGCGAACGCGAACGGCATGGGCGCGGGAATGGGCACCGGCTTTCGCTCCGACGTGGAGATGCGACAGAAGCCTTCGGGGCCCATGGCGAGCACGCGATCGCCGCTGTCGGCGAACATCGCGGCCCGGTAGCAGCCCGCCTCGCGCGTTCCCGCGGCAACGGTGGTCCAGCGCCAGGCCCGGCGAGTGGAGGGCGGCGTGACGGCCACGCTC
>JABFRG010000325.1 GCA_013141295.1 Polyangiaceae bacterium | reverse complement strand
CCCTTCGCGCTCACCACCGCGGGCTTCGGCGCCGTGGCCTCGGTCTGCGCGTTCCTCGCCTGCGAAGATCCGCATCTTCGCACCGAGCCCGGGCAGGGCAATCCGATCACCGGCTGCAGCGTCAAGGCGGGCGAAACGCCGCCCGCCACCTGCGACGACTCCGACGGCGAGTGCGACGGGACCGGTGGCTGCACCATCAACGAAGCGAAGTGCGGCTCCGCCAGCACCTGCCTTCCGATGGCCGACAACAAGGGTAAGGACGTCCTCGACTTTCGCATCCGTCGCCTGAACGTGGCGACCCCCGACGCGCTGAAATCCAAGGTCATTCGCGACGGCGTCCTCACCAACGCCATCAACCTGGGCACCAAGGAGTGCAGCGACAAGTCCGGCACCGGCGACTTCACCTGGCTGGTGCGCGTCGACAAGAAGGCCGGCACCCTCACCACCGGCGGCGCGGCGCTGAGCACCGACATCTTCGGCCTCGGCTATTGCTTCGCCAACACGACGGTGGGCGCGCTGCGGGTCGAGCCGGCGGTGTTCCCCATCACGTTCCAGGGCAACACCTTCGGCTCCACCACCAACCAGCGGCTCAACGTTCCGATCTTCTCGTCCATCACCCCGGACGTCATCATCCTGCCGCTCTCGGACGTGAAGGTGGCCGGGGTCACGCTGAGCGAAGAGGGCAACTGCATCGGCAAGTTCCGGAAGACCGCGCTCGGTGCAGACTGCAGCGAAAATGCCGACTCTTGCTCCAAGTGGCAAACGGCGGGGGCGCTCTCCGGGTACATCACCCTGGAAGACGCCGACCTGGTGCTCATTCCCCAGACCTCGTCGTCGCTGTGCACGCTGCTCACGCAGTCCACCAAGGGCGCCGACAACAAGTGCCAGCGGCAGAACGGCGTCATCGTCCCCAAGGGCGACTACTGCAGCAAGGACAAGAAGCCCGGCAGCTGCCAGGACAGCGTGTGGCTCGCCGCCACGTTCGCGGCCGCGGCGGTGCACATCAACGACGGCACCGGAGTACCCCAATGTGCTCCACTGCCTGCGGGTGATGGTGGCACCGACGCCGCAGCGAGTGACGCCGGCACCGATGCGCCGGCCGACGCGCCCGCGGAGTAGCTCGAGCTAGCTCCCGCGTTTCCTCGGGAGATGGTCACTTCGCGCGCCATCGCGGGAACACTCGCGAGGCTTCGCGACGCGCCTGTGTTGACGCACGACGTCACACGAGAGGCCTGACATTGCCGGCGATGTGGAGGATGCTTCTCCTGGATTGCTGCCGTGTTTTCATGGCAAATGGCGGCGTGCAGTGTCACAACTGAACATCGCTGTACCCTTGGCGTCGTTAGGTTGCTTGGAGAGTTCACATGCGGAATTGGCGAGTAGTCTGGGGCGTCATCCTGTTCGGAGTTCTTGCCGCGTGCAGCGGCGGGAGCGGTGGCGGCTGCGGAAGCTCGTGTGGAATGCAACCATTGCCCGCCGGCTATCCGCGTGATCAAGCCATCGAGAACGCGGCCACCGTTCGTGTGACCCGCTCGGGTCTCGACTTCGTGTCGACCAACGGCCCCAACCTCGCCAGCAAGCTCATCGGCACCACCGGTGGCGTGCTCAACTTCGACCTCCCCGAGTCGACCTCCGGCGACAACGTCATCTGCGTGGGCGGTCCGGTGGGCGGCAACTGCCGCGCCGAGATCAACGTGGGCGCCGCGAACATCCACGTGGACGCCGTCACCCCGCACGCGCTGCGGCTCCGCGGCACCATCCCGGTGAAGCTGAGCACGACGCCGGTGAAGGCCAAGTTCGCCGGCATCAGCGTGAGCGTGAAGGTGGGCTACGGCGACAACGGCAAGTGCGTGAACAACGCGCCGCAGACCACGCCCCACGCGCTCCCGCTCGACATCACCATTCCGCTGGTGGCCGAGACGGTGAAGCCGCGCAACGGCTACCTGACCCTCGACGTCGACAAGGCGGTCTTCGATCTCAGTGGTCTCAGCGGCGACGACGTGCAGCTCTGCACCGACTGCGGGTTCGCCACCTTCATCTGCGACGGCATCGTGTCGCTCGCCAAGGGGCTCATCGTCGACCAGCTCCGCAGCGGTGTGGAGTCCACCCTGAAGGGCGCGCTCGCGGGCTTCACCTGCACCAAGCCCAGCCTCACCGCCACGCCGGCCTGTCCCGATGGGTCCAAGCCCGACGTGAAGAAGGAGAAGTGCGTCTACGATCTCGACCCGCTGAAATGCGTACCCACGCTCTTCGGGACCGAAGGCCACCTCGACCTCGGCTCACTCCTCCGGAGCATCTCGCCCGGCACCCAGGGCTCCATGGACTTCGCACTGGCGGCCAGTGGCGACATGCAGCCCTACCCCAAGCTCGGCCCCGACAACGTGGGCTACACCGGCCACACGCCCAACGGCATGACCCTCGGGATGATGGGCGGCGCCCTGCCCTCGCCGGTCTCCAACTGTGTGAAGCCGGTGCAGCTGGCGGTTCCCACCGGCATCCCCACGCCGGACGAGCTCACCCAGGACAAGATCACGCCCTGGGGCGAGGCCACCGGACCGCACGTGGGCATCGGCATCTCCGGGCGCTTCCTCGATTTCACCTTCGGCAACCTCTACAACAGCGGCTTCCTTTGCCTCGGCATCTCCACCGAGCAGATCCCGCTCATCCAGAGCGGGCTCCTCAGCCTGTTCGTGCCGTCGCTGAAGGCCTTCACCTTCAACCGCGACAAGGCGCCGGTGGCCATCACCACGCGGCCCGGCGCTCCGCCCAAGGTCAGCATGGGTGGCGGTACCGATCCCAAGAAGGATCCGCTGCTCAAGGTGAGCCTCCCGAAGTTCGCCATCGACTTCTACCTGTGGAGCTACGACCGCTACATCCGCATGTTCACGTACACGGCGGACCTCACCATCCCGCTCACGCTGCAGACGGCGAAGACCGCGTCGAACCCCAACGGCGGCATCGTGCCGGCGCTGGGCGACATCGGCGTGGCCAACGACGCCCTCAGCAACTACGACCAGATCCTCGACGATCCCAAGAAGATCGCCGACGGCCTCAAGGGTGTGGTGGGCGGTCTCGCGGGGCAGTTCGTGGGCGCCGGCGTGGGCCCCATCGACGTCTCGTCGCTCCTCGGTAGCTTCGGCATCGGCCTCACCATCCCCGATGGCGGCATCCGCAAGCTGCAGAAGGACCAGGACGAGTTCCTGACCATCTTCGCCAACTTCAAGACCACCACCACGGCGCTGCCGGAGCTCGACACCACGGCGAGCCTGGTGGCGCGCAAGCTCGACGCCGCGTCCCTCGAGGCCGGCACGCAGTCGCTGGAGCTCGACGTTCGCTCGCCCACGGCCGAAGCGCGCGGCGAGGCGGCGGAGTTCGCCTACCAGGTGGACCAGAGCCCCTGGAGCGCCTGGACCCACGACAAGCATCTGGTGCTCAGCGACGCGTACCTGCGGATGCAGGGCAAGCACGTCCTCCGCGTCACCTCGCGACTGCCGTTCGTGGTCGAGTCGCAAGACGCGACCCCGGTGGAGATCCCCTTCACCATCGACACCATCGCGCCGCACGTGGGCGTGAAGGTCGACAAGGAGATCGAGATCGAGGCCTACGACTTCGTCTCCCTCGACAAGGATCTGCAGATTCGCACCCGCATCGACGACGCTGCCTTCGGTCCTTGGACCAAGTACGAGGCAAAGGCCATCGCCATCCCGGCGGGCGCGCGGTCCATCGCGGTGGAAGTGAAGGACGAAGAGGGCAACATCGGGCAGACCACCCAGCCGCTCATCCGCGGCCGCGGCGATCCCACGCTGGCTCCCGCCGGCTGCGGCTGCGACACCACCGGCCAGGCGCGTCCGCTCACCTCGCTGTGGTTCATTCCCGCGGCCGCCATCCTCTTCTTGGTCATCACCCGTCGTCGCAAGGGCGCAGGGCGGGGCAACGTGCGGCAGGCGGTGCTGGCGGTGACCAGCCTGGTGGCGGTCTCTGCCGGTTCGCAGGGCTGCGACTGCGGCAGCGACGACGAGAAGACCCAGTGCGGCGCCGACTGCAACCAGAAGTGCGAGCCGGCGCTGCCGGTGGGCATCGTGGGCGCGTACCTCTCGCTCGCCAAGGGCAAGGACGGCACCATCTGGGCGGCGGCCTTCAACGACGCCGCCATGACCACCGACGTGGACCAGCTCTACGGCGATCTGGTGGTCGGCAAATACGATCAGGAGAAGCAGCGCGTGATGTGGCGCACGGTGGACGGCCTCCCGGCCCCGCGCACCGACGGCACCTGTCCGGTGAACGACTCCAAGGGCTGGCGCAAGGGCGAGCTCGACGAGGGCGACACGGTGGGCCTCTGGACCAGCATCCAGGTGGGCGACGACGGCCGCCCGCGCATCACCTATTACGACCAGACCAACAAGACCCTGAAGTTCGCCATCGCCGACGGCGATTCGTGGAAAGTACACGTGATCCTGGAGAAGAGCGGCGCCGACGTGGGCCGCTACGGCAAGCTCCTTCTCGTGGATGGCAAGCCGGTCGTCACCTTCCTGGCGATGGAGCCCGGCAAGGACGGGCACACCCGCTCCAAGGTGGTGGTGGCGCGGGCCACGTCCGATGCGCCCACCAGCAGCAGCGACTGGAGCTTCGAGGACGCGTCGGTGGACGAGACCGGCCCCTGCACCGCCAAGTCCTGCGGCGGCGACGCCTGCGTGAAGAGCACCGGCGCCTGCACCAAGCGCATCCAGGGCTGCACGCCGGCCGACTGCGGCGCGGGCAAAGCCTGCGTGGCGGTGGCCACCAAGGCCACCTGCGTCGACCTCATCGGCACCGATAGCCTCGACACTTATCCCAACGCCTTCGGCGCCTATGTGAGCGCCGCGAACGGGCCTCAAGGTCTGGGCATCGTCGCGTACGATCGCCTCCGCGGCAATCTCGTGAGCATCGCCAAGCAGAACAACGCCTGGGTCACCACCATCCTCGACGGCGAGACCGGCAAGCGCCCGGACGCGAAGGACACCGGCGACGTGGGCATGGCCGCATCGCTGGCCATCACCCCCGACGGCACCTGGCACGTGAGCTACGTCAACGGCTTCGACGAGTCACTGCACTACATCGCGGTGGTAAGCGGCAAGGCCCAGCCCAGCGAGAAGGTCGACGACGGGGCCGGGCTCGACAACGCGCCCTTCGCCGACGGCATTCACGTGGTCGGCGACGACTCGTCGATCCGCGTGGAGAACAACGTCGTCTCCATCACCTACCAGGACGCCACCAACGGCACGCTCCGGGTGGCCACCGGTACCGTCAAGGGCACCGCCCACACCTGGTCCCGCAAGGCGGTCAACCAGGGCAAGAAGTTCGCCGGGTTCTTCCCGAGCTTCGTGCCCGGCGAAGGCCGCGTCGCCAACTTCTGGCGCGAGACCATCAAGGACAGCCGCGAGATGACCGGAGACGTCACACTCATCGCGCCCTGACCTTCGGCGCGAGCCCCCGCGAAGGCGCGGGGGCGCACCGGCTCAGGCGGCCTTGATCTCGCCACTCTCGCTGATCTCACCGAGGTTTCGCATGGCCGGACCGGATACGCGCTCGCGCTCCGCCGCCACCACCTCGAGGAGCTCCTGCTTGGAGACCATGCCGCCGTCCAGGATGGCCTTCATGAAGCCGTCCACGTAGCCGTGGGCGCGCAAGAGCTTCTGGTGGCTCTCGCCGGCCGCTTTGGCGCTAAAGACATCGTGGAGCATCGTTCGTAGCTCGCTCAACATTTCGGCCTTGGTTCGCATTGGGGTCTCCTGATGACGGGGGTACGGGATCCGCGCGATTGGGGCCAAATTTGTGGCGTCCCTTTCCCGCTTCGACTAAGCGCGGAGGCCAATGGACAGCGTGTACGCCGAGCTGAGCGCACAGGGGCCGGGCCTCGCCAAAGGGGCCGCGGAGGTGCTGCGGCGCATCGTCGCCGCGCGAGACCCGCGTGCCGACCGCGGCGACGCCCTCGAGGGGCTCCCGGCGCTGCGCACCAGCGTGGGCGATCCCCGGGTGGTCCTCGAGCGGGGCGCCGAGACGAAGGACGAGCGGGTCCTGGCCCAGGCGCTGGCGGCTCTCGCCACCTCGGATACGCCGGGAGAGATCACGGCCACCACGCGCGATCTGCTCTGGCTCGCAGCGCACACGTCGTTCGACGCCTTTCCGTTCCTGGAGAGCGCCTTCGGCGACGACGCCATCGCCTACTACCGAGAGCTCGAGAGCCTCGTGGCCGCCGAGACCCTGCCCTACGGCGAGGCGCTGGTGGCAGCGGTCACCCTGAAGCGCCAGGCACCTTCTCTTGCCCGCGCCGGAAACGACGACCGGGTGCGCAGCGTCCTGGGCGCCGAGCCCTCGGAGGCCCGCGCCCCCACCACGCCGTCGGAAGCCATCCGCGCGAGCGCCAAGGGCAAGGGTGCCTCCATCGAGGGAAATCTGCTGCGCCCGGCGCGGGCGCCGTGGGCCACCGTGCTGCTGGGCATCACCGGACTGCTCCTGGTGGTGCACGCGGCGCGCTTCGTGATGCGCATGGCGCTCGGCTACCGTCGCCGCGGGGTGCTGGCCATCACCGGCGGGCGCGTGGAGCTCTCTTCGTCGACGGTGCTCCTCGGGCGCACGCTCCGCCAAGACACGACGCACCTGCTCGATCTGGTCCGCGTCTCGAAGGAGCAGCGCTATCCGCGGCTCGGCCTCTATGCGGGACTCTTCTTCTTCCTGGTGGGCACCTATCTCGGCATCACCACGTTGGTCGACGGCGTGCGCGCGGCCTCGCCCACCCTCTTGCTCATGGGCCTGCTCTTCGCCATCGTGGGCGTTGCCCTCGACTACGTGCTCGGCACGGTCGTCCCCGCGCGCCGCGCGCGCTCGTACTTGACCGTCGAATGGAAGACCGGCGCCCTACGGCTGGAGGGTGTCGAAGCCAACGAGCTCGACGCCTTCGTCCGGGAAATCTCCGGCTAAGTCACCCGGACGATCGGCGGATCGTCCCGAGAGCCAGGAGCGCGCCGCGCACGAACTCGCCTGCGGAAGGAGAGAGCTCGTACGTCCAGGCGGGTGCCTCTTCGCTCGTCGCGAGCTGTGGACCGTCGTCCGCGATCACCGTCACGGCGCCGTCGAGGGCGCGAGCCTCTTCCACCCACGGACCATGGGCTCCCTCGAGCCCCGCCACACCGGCCCCGGCGAGGTAGCGCGCCTCCACCGAGGCCGCGGCATTCGATGCACTCTGCACGCGAACCGTCCGGCGACCGAGGCGCGCTTGCGCTTCGCGTCCGAGGACCCGCTCCTGACGCGCGTGGCGGTTCATGGCGCCTCGCACCGAGGGCCGGCGTAGCGGGTTTCGTCCAGCGAGCGGATGCGGCGACGCGGGCCGCAGAGCAGGCAGTCGGCCCGGGGCGTGATACGGCTCTCGCGAAAGTGCGGCCCCGACGGTCGATCCTCGAAGCGCACCAGCGTGCCCGGCGCCCGGTTGCCCGCGAGAAACCCCAGCGCGAGGTCGGCGGCCAGCGCGCCGACGATGCCCGCCACCGGCACCAGCACGCCGG
>JABFRG010000536.1 GCA_013141295.1 Polyangiaceae bacterium | reverse complement strand
CGGTGCCCGAGGTCCAGAGCCCGGTGGGGGTAGGGGCCGGGGCAGCACCGACTCCGGCGCCTCTCGCCTCCGCCTCGCCTCCGCGTGCCCGGGAGAGCGCTTCGAGGAATGCCTGGGCGTCGACGCGCTCGTCGCGAGCCCGCGCGAGCCCGGCTGCCACCAGGCGGGCTATGCCCTCGGGCACGTTGGGGGCCCGCTGCCGAAGGTCCGGCGCGTCGCGCACCAGGCGCGCTGCGGCCATGGCGAAGGGCGACTCGCCGGCGAAGGGAAGCTTACCGGTCACGAGCTCGTAGAGCATGACCGCGAGGGCGAAGACGTCGGCGCGGCCGTCGACTTCGCGCCCCTCCACTTGCTCCGGCGCCATGTACGCAGGCGTGCCCACGATGCCCCCGGAGGTCTTGAGGGCGTCGGAGAGCCCGGCGCTACGGGCGATGCCGAAGTCGGTGATGACCACGCGGGTGTCGGCCAGGAGCACGTTGTCGGGCTTGAGATCGCAGTGCACCACGCCGGCCGCGTGCGCCACCGAGAGCCCGCGGGCCACCTCGGTGACGATGCGCAGGGTCTCCGGCAAAGGCAGCCGCCCCTGCGCCGCGTCGCGGAGGCTCTTGCCTTCGATGAGCTCCATGGTCAGGTAGCGGTGCCCCTGGTGCTCGCCCAGATCGTAGGTGCGCGCCACGTTGGGGTGGGTGACCCGCCGCGCCAGCTTCACCTCGCGTCGAAAGCGAATGCGCGCGTCCTCGGAGTCGCCGCTGCTGGTGAGCACCTTGAGGGCGATGTCCTCGTCGAGCTCCAGGTCTCGCGCCCGGTACACGGCGCCCATTCCGCCGGCCCCCAGCAGGCCGAGGATCTCGTAGCGATCGGCCACCCGCGACCCGACCCCGAAGACGCCCACGGGCACCGTGAGATCGGTGGAGAGGTCGGAGCTCGGCATCCGTCCGATGATACATGCGGGCACTCGCGGCAACGCCAGTGACACGAGACAGTGACACGAGACAGTGACACGAGCCAGTGCGCTCTCCGGAGCGCAGTTGCGCACGACGTAGGTGATGGTCGGAGGGCGCCACCGATCGTCGTGGAGTGTCCCTTGCGGAGTCGTAACAATCTGCCAGATTGCGCCAACATGCTCTCTCCCCGACTTTCCCATCTCGCCCTCCTTCTGGTTGCTCTGGTTCCTGCTTGCAGTGCGGAGGCCGACGCGCCCGCCGACGACGAGGGCCAGGACCAGGACGTCGTCACCAGCACCTCTCCGGACCGCCTACTCGACGTGCCGTTCTACTTCTCGGTGCCCAAGAGCGTGGTGAAGACCGAGATCAACCGTGCAAAGTACAGCTACAGCACGGTGTGGCAGCCCTCGGTGGAAGTGAAGGACGCGGGGCTCCGCATCATCGCCATCAAGCAGGCGGGCACCTCGCCGGCGGCGAAGAAGGCCGCGCGCGAGGACATGGCCCGGCAGCTCTCTGCGGCCGGCGTGCTCCAGGACGGCGATATCGCCCTCACCTTCCGCCCCGAGCTGGCCGGCACCATGGCCTACCCGCACATCCAGATGGGCACCACCCACGCCAGCTTGGTCTACACCAAGGGCGGCGTGGCCTATAACGTCGATAGCCCGCTCGACAGCGAGTACGTCGGGCAGTTCAACACGCTGCACTTCACCGGCGGCCAGGGCTCGTCGGGCGTCGAGTACGGCACCGACGCGCTGCAGGTCGTTCGCCCCCGCATCAGCGACGCGCGCCGCGCGCAGCTCGGCAAGTGGGCCACTGCGGTGGCGAGCAACCGCGCCAATGGGCACGTGCGCTTCCAGAAGGACTACCTCACGCCGATCTTCGCCTCCAAGCGCATGACCACCAAGCAGACGGTCACCGAGCTCGGGAAGATCATCCTCGGCGCCAGCACGAACGACATGCCGATGTACTGCTCGGAGTTCGCCTGGCACATGATCGCCCTCTCCAACTGCACCGAGGCCGATATTCGCGCGGCCGGCACCGACGGCGCTGCGTGCGTGGATCCGGTCTTCGCGCCGATGCAGCTGGTGGGCAAGGACAGCAGCCTGGTGGGTCTGGCGGAAGGGCCGCTCCTCTCGCTGCAGGTGGCCCCGGCCGCCGCCCGCGCCGGGCTCATCGAGCAGATCTTCCCGAACCCGGGTAACCCCGGCAAGCTCTCCTCCGGTCACCGCGCGGTGTCGGAGCAAGTGGCGCCGCTCATGCCCGGCCTCAAGCAGTACTTCCAGGCGCGCGCTGCCGGCGCGACCCCGGAGCAAACGGCCTCCGGCGCGGACCAGATCAACGCCGGCGTGCAGAACGTCCCCAACTACTCGCCCACCGCGTTCCTGGTGAACTCGATGCAGGCCGACGGCGTGCGCAAGGTCGACTACATCGCGACCATCGTGTTCGTCGATCGCGACTCCGACGCCATCAAGGCGAAGAAGCTCGCCATGCCGTCCGGCACCTCGATCCCGCAGTGAGCTGAGCGCTCTCCATGCGCCGCCTCTCGATCCTCGCGTTTCTTTCGGTCGCCTCCTTCGCCTGCACCAGCAGTGAAGGGGGCGGCGGCGCTTCGTCTTCCAGCTCCGGCGGCGCTTCGTCGGGGCAGAGCAGCAGCGGATCGAGCGGCCAAGACGGCAGCGTCGACCCGCCGGTGGACACCACGCCGGAGCGTCTGGTGGCCGACAAGGCCGCGGACTGCGTCGGCAACTACGTGCAAACCGCACCCGTATCGGGCGACAACACCGCCTTCACCGTGGCCGGCCAGGCGCGGAGCTTCGTCCTCCTGCTGCCGCCCGCGGAATTCAAGGGCCCGCGCCCGGTCTTCGTGGGCTTTCACGGCACCAGCGAGAACGGCCAACGCTTCGTCACCCGGGCCAAGCTGGCGGAATTCGCCGCCAAGGGCTTCGTGGTGCTCGCACCCTCGGCGGTGGGCAACGGCGTGCTCTGGCCGGTGTGGGACGGCATGCGGCCGCCCGGTCGCGAGGCCGACCCCAACAAGGACCTCGAGCTCTTCGACAAGATGGTGCGCTGCACGGCGGCCCACTACGAGGTCGACAAGAAGCGCATCTACGTCGGTGGTCACTCGGCCGGCGGCATCTTCACCAACAAGGTGCTCCGCGCCCGCTCGAGCTTCGTGGCTGGCGGCATCGTGGGCTCCGGCGTGTTCTCCCTCACCTCCGACGGCAGCGGCGCGCCGCTCCCCGGGGGCGTCTTCGCCATCGTCACCTGGGGCGGCGACAACGATCGCTACTCCGGGACTACGCCGAACGGCGTGACCGTTCCCGAGTTCAGCTTCGTGGAGCAGGCTTCGCTGGCTTCGCAGTACTACGAGGCCGATCCCGAGGCCGGCCAGGTGCAATGTCGGGGCAACGAGCTGGGCCACGCCTGGCTCCCGATGAATGCATGGTTCATGGAAACCTTGCTCGCGCATCCCAAGGGCGCGGCGCGCGCCACCACGCCGCTCCCGGCGGTGCCCGCTGGTACCCCCGCGGTATGCGGCGAGGGCGCGTACAAGGTCGCTCCACTGCCCGATATCACCTGCGGCACCAGCACCTTCGAGGGATGCCAGGCCGCTTGCCAGCTCATGGCCGACTGCGGCGCCGAGAACCGCACCGTCGGCACCGTGCTCAAGCCCCAGCTCGCCAGCTTCGGCTTCACCGCCACCAGCTGCGACGGCTGCGTGGCTCGCTGCCAGGCGGTCGCGCCCTCCGCCGCCAACGTGGCCGCCCTCGGATGCTTCAAGACCGCCCAGGCCGCCGCCAAGTGTGGCCCCGGCATCGAGGGCTCGCTGCCGCTCATGAACGCGGTCGATGTATGTTGCAAGGGTCGCAGCGACTCCACGTTCTGCGTCGCCACCTGCACGCAGTTGAATCAGAACGGCGCCGCCTCGGCGTTCTTCCCGGTCTGCAAGACCATCGCGCCCTGAGCAAATCGCAGCTCTTCCGTACCGCACGCTGCGCAGAAGTGGCGCAGCGTGCCGTCCCTCTTGCGCCAAGCGCGCGCAGGGGGTTCACTGATTCCCTGGGCTTTTTCCCCGGCACGAACAGTGCTCCTGGAGCTTCCATGAAGAACGTCATCGCTTTTGCGGGTCTTGTTTCCTTGGCAGCCGCATGCAGCTCCCCGAGCCCCGCCCCGAGCGGAACCGACGCCGGCGGCACCACGCCCGGCGGCAACGTGACCGCGGATGATCTGGCGCTCGCCCGTGGCTGCCCTGCCAGCACCGGCCCGGGTACCGATCACGCTTCCACGCTCTCGGCCGACGAGACCTGGAGCCCCAGCGGCAATCCGCATCGCGTTCCCAACAACCTGAGCATCGAGGCGACCCTCACGCTCGATCCGTGCACGGTGGTGCTGGTGGGCAAGCAGGTGACCATCAACGTGGGCAACTCGCCGAAGGCCGGCCGCATCGTGGCCAAGGGCGCGGTGGACGTGGCCGCAGATGGCACCGTCTCGGCGCGCCCCGTGACCTTCGACGCCGCAGATGCCGCGAGCCCCTGGGCGCAGCTCTTCGTCTCCGCCACCGGCACCGCCGAGCTCTCGGTGGTGGCCCTGAAGAACAGCGGCGACATCGTGGTCGGCGAGGCCGGCGCCCTGCGCGTGGGCGGCATCGCCGGAGGCACCAACAACGGCGAGGTGACCAAGAGCACCAAGCTCGACCGCGTCCTGGTGGAAGCCTCGCGGAGCTTCGGCATCAACTTCGACGCCTGGGGCACCGCCACCGACGACTCGGCCAAGGTGTGGGTACGCGGCTCCGGCAGCGACAAGTACCCCTACCCGGTGCGCGTGGAGCCTGGCATCGCCGGCACCATTCCCAAGGAGCTCGTGACCAGCGGGAACAAGCGCGAGGCGGTGCTCATGAACACCTCGAAGGCCTTCATGCGCGACGATACGCTGCGCAACATCGGCATTCCGTACCGCCAACGCGGCGCGATGTACGTGAACTCCGGCGTGGACGGGAAGACCACCACGCTCACCATCGAGGCCGGCGTCACCGTGGCCTTCGAGAAGGAAGTGGGCTCCGGCATCTACATCGGTACCTCGAGCACGCGGCAGGGTGTGCTGGTGGCCGCCGGCACCGCCGAAGCGCCCATCACCTTCACCTCGGCCAACGAGACCAAGGCCGCCGGCGACTGGATGAGCCTGTACTTCAAGAACACGCCCACCAGCGGCAATAAGATCTCCCACGCCAAGATCGAATACGCCGGTGGCGACTCCACCACCTCGGGCTTCGGTTGCGGACCGCAAGACGCCAACAACGACAGCGCCATCTTCATCCAGGGCCAGGGCGCCGACGAAGCGGGCCCCGACAGCGTCTTCGTCGACAACACCAGCTTCGATCACACCGCCGGCGCCACGGTCATCGTGAGCGGCTGGTACGGCGACGGCCCCAACTTCGCCACCGGCAACACCTTCGGCGCCGCCACGCCCGCCTGCAAGGTCTCGCAGCCCCGCACCAAGGCACCGGGAGACTTCTGCGCCAATCGACGCGGCATCTGTTGGAACTGAACCTGCAGAATACTCTTTACACGACCATTTCACCTCACCCCCCCGCCCCTCTCCCTGAAGGGAGAGGGGAGCCAGATTTGGGCAGAGTCAGCCTGCGGGCGCCACGAGAGATTGGCTGGCTTCGCGGACGAGCTTGAGGCCCATGTGGGCGGAGATTTGCTGGACGAAGGCGCGGTGCCAAGGAAAGGCGCAGCGCTCCACGCGCGAGCCATTCGCGGTCGCCACCGCGATGAAGACGGTGCCCACCGGTTTGTCGGCGGTGCCGCCGTCGGGGCCGGCGATGCCGGTGATGCCGAGGCCGATGTCGGCGCCGGTGATGCGTCGCACGTTCTCGGCCATGGCGCGCGCGACCTCCTCACTCACTGCGCCCACGCGCTCGATGACGCTGGCGTCGACGCCGAGGAGCCCGACCTTCACGCTGTTGGCATAGGCCACCACGCCGCCCAGCACCGCTGCGCTGGCGCCGGCGTGGGCGGTGAGCTGGCTCGAAGCGAGCCCTCCGGTGCACGACTCGGCGAGGGCCACGGTGTGCTTGCGCGAAATGAGCTCCCGCAGCACGACGCCGGAGAACGAGTCTTCGCCTGTACCATACACATGATCGCCGAGCCGCGCGTTCACCTCGGCAGCGGCGGCCTCGGCCTGGGCTCGGGCGGCGGCCTGGTCTTTCCCGCTGGCCAGCACCTTCACCTCGACCTCGGGAAAGTGCGCGCGATAGCCGATGATGACGCCGGGAAACGCCTCTTCGACGCCGGCGAGCCGCTCGCCCAGGGTGCTCTCCGGGAGCCCGAACGTGCGATAACGAAGCTGGTAGCTGGTGCGCTGGACGCGGCTGGCGAAGCGCGGGAGGATCTCCTGCTCGAACATGGGCTTCATCTCCCGGGGTACGCCCGGCAGGAAGCAGGCTTCCGCCTCGCCGATGCGCACCTGGAAGCCCGGCGCGCTGCCGAGCTCGTTGAAGAGCACCGTCGCCCCTTGCGGCAGGTCGGCCTGCTTCTCGTTGGTGGGGCTCATGGGTCGCCCGAGGCGCCGGAAGCGCGCGCGAATGTGCTCGAGCGAGGCCTCGTCGCGGACCAGCGGCACACCCAGCACCTTGGCCACCGCGATGGCGGTGAGATCGTCGGTGGTGGGGCCGAGACCACCGGTGCACACCACGAACGAGACCTCGCGGCCGAGCCGCCGGAGCACGCGCTCGATGCGCGGGACGTCGTCGTCGACCACGACCGTCTCGAGGACGGTGAAGCCCTCGGCGGTGAGGCGCTCCGACAGCCACGCGGCGTTGGTGTTCACCAGCTCGCCGCGGGTGAGCTCGGTTCCGATGCACAAGACGGCGCAGTTCATGGGGCCTTCACGGGGTGGTCGGACGTTTCGTCGAGGTCATAGGCGCAGCGGGCACCCACGCGCATGTCGTGGGCGTCGATATCGATGCGCATGCTTTGCCAGAGGCGGAGATCGGCGGCGAAGGTGGACGCCCAGTGACCCCCGCGGACCAGGCCCTCGTTGGGGTGCGCAGGGTCGACCACCCACTCGGCGACGTTGCCGGACACGTCGTGGATGCCGCTCGGCGTGTTGCCGTCGGGGTGTGCGCCCACGGTGTCGGGACCGGTGGCGCCTTCGGCGCAGGGACCGTGCGCGAGACCCCAGGCGGCGCGACGACACACCGCGCCGGTGTCGCCCCAGGGGTAGCGATGCGGATCCTTGCCGCTGGCCATGACCAACCACTCGTCGTCGGTGGGCAAGCGACCGCCCGAGGCCGCGCAGATGCGGCCCGCCTCTTCCCGCGAGAGCCCGCTCATGGCCCGCGCCTGGGTGTCCGACAGCAAGAGCTCGGGCGTCGGTGTGGCGCAGGTGGGACACGCAGCGCGCCCTACGGTGATCTCGAAGGCGTCGATGGCAAAGCGTTTCGTATGAATTTTCCGGGGCACCACGCGTCCTTCGGCTTCCCAGTCCGATGCGGAAAGGGTGAGGTCGGTTTCCGGAACGACGATCCGCGTGCGCGGCGCGTCGCAATCGCTGGGCGGAACGTTCTCCAGCGGCGACGGACACACGCTCGAGGCGAGGCAGTCGGAGGGGCCG